>NZ_DBMACV010000044.1:0-27676 GCF_057861905.1 Phocaeicola sp.
GTTAATTTGTAATTAATTGTTTGTCAGACTTAAATATACAAAATAATTCGGTGATTACCAACTTTTAAAGATACTTTCTTATCCCGAACTCACGTATATTATAGATAATTATAGGGTTAATGAATTATGTCTGGCTAAAAAGGATATCTTTTTCCTCTTTGGCTGTTGCAAAAATGATGATTGTGTGTAAAATGGATGGTCAGATAGCTGACATATAAGGTTTGATTGCTGACAATTTTGTTTATCCTGATAGCTTTATGTACTTGAAAAACTGTATTCTGCCTATGAATTGGGGTATTTATTACCTTATTGAGCGGGATAATATAAAAAAAGCCAGTAAACATTGCTGCTTACCGGCATGAAGGAAAAAGTATGATAACTGATTTCTTGTCTTGAAACGGGTTAATCTGTATGCTCTTGTTCGTATTTGCTTGGCTGGATGCCAAATTGTTTTTTGAACAGCATGCTGAAATATTTTACATTGATAAAGCCTGTATCGGTGGCTACTTCTGTCACATTTCTTCCTTGTTTTAGTAATTCGGCCGCTTTCTGAAGGCGTATGATGCGAATGAATTCCTGAGGGGCTTTCCCTGTCAATGACTTAAGTCGACTGTAAAACAGTGTACGGCTCATAGCCATTTCCTGACATAAACTGTTGATGTTGAAATCGGCATTGCTGATATTTTCAATTACAAGCTGGGTAGCACGTATGACAAAAGCATGGTCACTTTCGGATAAAGAGGACTGGACCTCATCTACTTTGTTTGCAGGTTGGATTGTATCCGAAACAGATGGTTCGTTGGAATCAGGCTGTACGTTTCCTACTTCTTTCAAAACCTGTCGCATGATGAAAGCCCGTTGCCTGTTCCTGTTTTCAATAAGCCCTTGTACTTTCAGTTTTAGGATTTCAGTGCTGAAAGGTTTAGGAATATAGTCATCGGCTCCTTTCTTCAATCCTTCGACTACGGCATCGTAATTAGTTTTTGCTGTAAGCAGAATGAAAGGAATACCAGCTGTTTCTGGATTTTCTTTGACCAGTTTACAAAGTTCATCTCCTTGTATGCCCGGCATCATGACATCCGATAAAATAAGGTCGGGATATTCTTTCGACAGATATTCGAGAGCTTCTTTTCCGTCGGGCATATCGATAACCCGATAGTCTGGTTCGAATGTTTTGCGTAGGTAATAGCGGAGTTCTTCGTGGTCTTCTACTATCAACAGAGTGTTGAGGGAGTCGGTACGTTCTTCCATATCCTGTTGCTCGGGAGAGGAATGTACTGTAGTGTCTATATTAAAGGAGTGAATTTCTCGAGTTTGGTAGGTCTTGTTTTCCTGACTTCCGGCAGATGCAGGCACAGCATCCGCCTTTTGTAATGTAACATGGAAGATACTTCCTTTATTTAGTTCTGATTCATAACTGATTTTTCCATGTAACATTTTAACGATACGTTGTACTTGCAGAAGTCCGAATCCGGTACCTGTTTCTTGTGATTCTCTGGCATTTTCAGCACGATACACATTGTTGAACAGTTGACTTTTCGCTTGGGTAGGAATACCTATTCCAGTATCTTTTACTTCGATAGTTACTTTTTGTTTGCTACATGACAGGCTCAAACTGACACGACCTTGTGGCAGGGTGTATTTACATGCATTGGATATTAAATTGTCGAGCAGCATTTCCATCAAATGTTGGTCGCACAAAGCGTATACTTCATGATTTGGCAGAAGTAATTCCAAGTGCAATTGCTTTTTGTCGCAGAAGGATTGAAAACTGGCACATTCTTCAGTAAGCAGTTTATTGATATTGGTGGGCCTTAGTTCTATTGGCTTTTTATGAGTATCTACTTTTTCAAATTCAAGTAGTTGTGTAATAAGAGTATGTAACTTGTGCGTATTGTTTCGAGCCATATCCAGTAGATAGTGGACTTTATCGGACAATCCTTGTTCTTTGCTAAGATCTTCAAGGGGTGCCATAATAAGAGTGACCGGAGTTCGAATGTCATGAGCTGTATCGATGAAGAACTTTATTTTATCTTCATCATACTTCTTCTGTAACTGATTGCTTTTGTAGCGTAATATGAAGTAGAATATACTACCTATGAGGCAGATATAAATAATCCATGCATACCAGGAGTTCCACCAGGGTTGTGCTACAGTAATAGGAAGCGTGCGCTCTGAAATGATTTGTCCGTTGCTCTTTTTCAGGCTGCGTACTTTTAACAGATAGGTTCCCGGCGATACGTTGGTATATCGTATTGTGCCGTTTGATGATAAGTCGCTCCATGATTTTTCATAACCGTCGAGAATATATTGATAGGCAATGTCGTGTTGAAAACGGTAGTTGATGGACTCGAAAGTTACGATAAAGGAGTTATGCTTATAATCGAGTCTGACATTGTTATCCAACAGCATCTGGTAAATATAGGGGTGCAGTTGCTTGGATTCTTGTGGATTGAGGTATTCTACCCGTAAATCGGTGAAACGAAGCGGGGCTTCATAGTTGGCTGCTGTTATAGCATTGGGATTTATCAGGACGACACCACTGGTACTGCCGTATGCAAATCGTCCGTCGGACAGGCGTATGCAGGATGATTTATTGTATACTTTATCAATGTTATAGATATAATTTAAGTTTAATACCTTGGAATCTTTTACAATGGCCAGACCTTTTCCCGTACTTGCCCATATGCAACCTTTTGAATCTCGTTGCAAACTATATACGTCATCCGACAACATACCCTCGTGCGTTGTGAATGTTTTCAGTGTGTGGGTGTGCATGTTGTATAAGCTGAGGCCGCCTCCTTCGGTGCCTAACCATACGGTACCGTCGTTGTTGAAGAGCATGGAAATAATGTATGCACTTGCATTTTGTTGATTAAAATCTTCGCATGTGGCATAGCGGCGTATTTCCTCACTCTTTTTGTTGACAATGCAAAAGCCATTTACTGTGGCTACAGCTATTTGGTCTGAATTGATTACTTCGATGGAGTGAATCCAGTTTATGGTATTGAATATTTTTTTAGTTTTTCCTGATTGTGTTATAACCTGCAGGCATCCTTCCATTCCACCTATCCATAAATCACCTTCATTGTCTTTGGTTACCGAAAATATGTAATTGGTTGTCAATTCTCCTGCTCCTTGAGTAAGGTGTTGAATAATTTTTCCTGATTTGTCGAGCAGGTATAATCCGTCACCGTAAGTACCCACCCAAATTGTACCGTTTTCTCCTTTGCAAAGTGTTACAGCAACGGTAGACTTGAGTGTGTGGCTCCACGTATGAGTTGTTGAGGCTTTTAGAATACTGATACCATCATCGGTTCCGAACCATAAATCACCGTTCGTATTTTCTTCTACATCGTTGACATTATTATTTGCCAGTGATTGGGGATTCCCCTTTTCGTGAGTGAAAATAGTAACCGGATATTTTAATAAGATGGCGACGGAAACTCCTCCTGTATAGCTTCCTATCCAAATATTACCTTGATGATCTTTGGTGACTGCGTATACTCCGTTGCCTTGTAAAAAGACATCACTGCTATCTTCGGTGCTGATAAATAGTTGGGCTTCTCCTGTTTGTTGGTCTACTATATATATACCTCCTCCATCAATTCCAATTAGGAGTTTATGATTGTCGTAGGGGGTAATGGCGCGTATCGGGTTGAGAAAAATGGAATTTTGTTTCTCCACTTGCTGTAAGGCTGATGTTTGCAAATTTATATTCCACAAGCCGCTGTTAAGGGTTCCAATCCAAAGCTTCTGTTGGATAGTATCGTAATATAAAGTTTGTATGTTTTTATCTTTAGCAAGTACTTGAGGACGAGAAGGATGAGAACATGAAAGTTGTAAGACACCAGTAGAACTCCCTGCAAAAAGTGAATCTCCTACGCAAGTAATATCGTTGATATATTGTTGTGGAACAACAAGGGAAATTTTTTCGTTGGCTGTTTTTCTGTAAAGCCCTTTGCTTAATCCAATCCATAATGTTCCATCCGCATCTATACATAACTTATTGAGAATGATTTCTCCATTAATGTGTTCTCCTAAGTATAATACTGGCTCAAAGCTGTCGGTCTTAGCTGAGTATTGATAGATTCTCCCTGTGTGATCGTACGCCCATAATCTGTTGTGATGGTCATATAATAATCGGATGCGGCGTCCAGCCATGTCACCGTAATAAAAATTTCCTTGAAGGGTATAGTTTTTTACGCTTTGTCCGTTATAACGATCTATCCCATCTTTTGTTGCAATCCAGATTACACTATGGTTATCCTCTATAATGGAGAATACACGTTGGCTGCTAAGTCCTTCAGCATTTCCTATTTGTCTGACATTGAACATGCCGTTGAGTAATCCTGCTTGAAGTTGGACCGTGAAAAGACAGACAATGATGATGACGATATATCTTACTGATAGTTTCATACGATAAAGTTTAACAAAGGCGTATTTATTTTAGCAAAAGCAACATATCCGGCTCTTTTTGGGTACAGTAGGGTATGAAATTGAGTATAATTTTAGTGTTATAATGTTGATGCAAAAGTAATCAAATTAGTCCGAAAAAGCCCAATAAATGTAAATTTTGTGGACACACTTTAGAGGAAATCTATAAAAGATTATTCAGACAATTGAGGAGCTTGCAGAAAAAGGAATCTTTATGGCAAGGCATTGTGCTGCTGCATTGGTATCTGAAATCATGACAGAAGACAAACAGCCTACTGTCCATTTTATGATAAAACTAATAATAAGCGAAAGTTTTACAACTTATAGTACAATGTAGTAGCCCTCTTCCTCCAATGATGCTGCAATTATAATTGCAGCACTAAAGAAGAATTGATTATGGCTGAAGTTCATTCCATCCGGCAGCATTATACCATGCGATGGATGACTGACAGTATCTGTCCCACGTATAGTTGATATTCTTACCCGGAAGATACATACCCATACCACAGAAGCGGTCTGGATCAATTTTCAAGGTCATGAGTGGATATTCTTTTCCATCCAGACAGTCTTTGGCGATCACAGCTTGGTCGATACTGCTCTGTACCGATGCTGGAATATTACCTCCGTTCAGTTGTGAAATGAAATCGATTACATCAAATGAAAAATTTTTGTAATCTCCATAGCCATATTGCTGAACCTGTGTATAGTCGATAGTCTGTAATTCCGACTGGTGACTGGTGAGTTCTGTCTGTATGGCTTGTGCCATATTTCCCATTGCTGTACAATCTACTGCGGCATATGTTTCCCACCAATTATTTTCTCTATTATATTGAGCTGTTTCGTTGCATATTTCTGCATAATCGATAGAGTCATCATAGAGATTGATGAAGAAACGATCGTAAGGAAAACCTGCGACAGGAGTTTCCATTACAGAAGCTACGCAATAGTGAGTTGCGTTACGTAATTCGTAAAAAACTTCCGCTGTACCCATCATACACGCATCGAATAACGTAAATTCAAGATAACCGGAAGGAAAACTCTGTTCCAATGTACTTGCAAGTTCTGGAATATCAATGGTATTGCTTTGTATACCGTCCCAACCAAACGAGCGGGTGTTTGCTGCATTAGGAGAGGGAAGCCAGCCACTGGCATGAGATCCGAAAATTAACCCGTAAGATTGAGCCGGAGCTATGTCCTGCATCATACGTAAATTTTCTTTCATGATGGAAGGATTGGTTGCAATGCCAAGTAAGGCTTGATGATGCTTAGCCTGTGCTATGATATTTTCTTTGGTGAGAGAAGTCCCTTTTAATATCTCCTGACCATTTATCTTTCCATATCCGTCAGTCTGAAATTCCAAAATTTCAGCAGTATCCAGATATTTGTTACTTGCATATGGTTTATAATAGACAACAAGTGTGCAGGTATCTTGTGCTGTAGACAAACTTTCGTACATCCATTGTACATTGTCCATGATATAGTTGTCGAGATTATTATTGGCTATTAAATAAGCAAGTACTACACGCTTGGCACGCGCAGACTGATGATATTCTGGAATTTCATCAGAGCAAGCACCCAGAATCAGTAGTGAAACGATATATAGCAGGGCTTTCTTCATGCGTAATTAATATAATTCGGCTTTCTTAAATGTGAACTCAGGATCTACATCAAGTACTACGATACTTTTATTTTTCTGATATTTTTGTTTTAATTTGCTTATTTCCTTCTGTAGGTTCTTTTTCTTTCGGTTATAATAAACAAAGCAAGTACGGTTTTTCAATTTTTTATTTGATTCCAGATAATCTTTCAGTTGCATGCTGTATTCTGCACGTCCGGAAAGTAATCCTTTTTCATCAACAGCAGCACTGTCTACATATTGGATATTTGTAAAGTAAACTAATGAGTCGGAAAATGATGCTGAAACTCCTGTGATGTATACACCATACTTATGTTTGTCTTTCGGTGCTTTTGCCAGTGCAGGAAGAACCACTGATGCAATAAGTATCAGGCAAAATAATTTGAAATATTTCATAATTTAATAGTTTTGGTCACAAAAATAGACAATTACACTCATATACGAAAAAGGAATGAGGAAAATTAACAAAGAAAAACGCATTGTTTAGAAAAACAAAAGATGCAATAGTGTGGCGCGCTGCCCACTGTTGCATCCTGTTTTTTTCGGAAACGATCCTTATCTTATTACCCTAAATAAGATTTGAGCAACTTACTACGAGAATTTTGTCTTAATCGTCTGATGGCTTTTTCTTTAATCTGGCGTACGCGCTCACGAGTGAGTCCGAATTTGTCGCCGATTTCCTCCAACGTCATTTCCTGCGTGTTAATACCGAAAAACATCTGGATAATATCCTTCTCTCTTTCGGTTAGCGTAGAAAGTGCTCTGTCGATTTCCCTCGAAAGTGATTCATTAACCAAGGAACGATCCGCCATAGGGGAGTCGTCGTTTACAAGAACATCCAGCAAGCTGTTGTCTTCTCCTTCTACGAAAGGAGCATCTACAGAAATGTGGCGTCCTGAAACTTTCAGCGTATCCGAAATTTTATCTACCGGAATTTCAAGCTCATCGGCAAGTTCTTCCGGAGAAGGGCGTCGTTCGTTTTCTTGTTCGAATTTAGAGAATGCCTTACTGATTTTGTTCAGTGAACCTACCTGATTCAATGGCAAACGTACGATTCGAGATTGTTCTGCCAAAGCCTGAAGAATAGACTGGCGGATCCACCATACAGCGTAGCTGATAAATTTGAAACCACGAGTTTCGTCAAACTTCTCTGCTGCCTTGATCAAGCCCAAGTTTCCTTCGTTGATCAAGTCCGGAAGGCTCAAGCCCTGATTTTGGTACTGTTTGGCTACTGATACTACGAATCGCAGGTTAGCACGTGTTAGTTTCTCTAAAGCAGCACGGTCTCCCTTACGAATACGCTGAGCGAGTTCTACTTCTTCTTCGACGGTAATCAGGTCCTCACGACCGATTTCCTGCAAATACTTGTCAAGAGAAGCGCTCTCTCGGTTAGTGATACTTTTGGTAATCTTTAATTGTCTCATTACTATACACCGAATTTGGCTACAAAAATACGAAAAAACTTTCGTATATACGACTTTCTATTAAGAAAGATTAAGCTTGATGCTTAATTATTTTACTCTGTTACTTCAAATGGGAGTTCTTTATACACAAAACTCCTACCGTTTTCCATCCCTTCGAGGACGATACGGTAGCTTCCTGGGTATGAAGGAGCCTGCAAAGGAATCGTACAAGTGCTGTCGGCTGGTATGGTGCAGACTCGTAAGGGAACTTCGGAGGAAAAAGAACGGTTGTCCGAAAGTCCTTTCGGCGTATAAGTGATTCCTTCGGGTTCGACTTCTGTATGCTGTTTTCCGTTAAGTGTTTTGATGACAATTACTCCATTGAATGCTCGCGAACCATAAAGGGCCATGGCTCTTGTGGCTGGTATGTATTCGATTGAAGCAATGTCTGTAACATTGACCATCGACCGTAAATCTTCGTTCAAAGCCCAGCTGCCGTCTATATAGAAATGAACGACAGGGAGTTCGTTTAATGTTCCGCTTCCTCTGGTAGATAGAACCAGTTTTCCATCGATGCCATTTTGATTTTCACCGTCTGCCTTACCTGTTTCGACTATTCTCAGGCTCGGCATTGCACGTATAATTTGCTCTAGGTCAATATAATGTCGTTCTCTGATTTTCTTTTCATCGAAGTAGTTGGTAAAAGGACGGCTGTTGGGGTTTTCTACATACGGCGTACGGGCTGTCACATCTATCTCCGATATCCATATTATAGTATCGCTGAGTGAAGAGCTTTTTTCTCCGTTATACAAGCCATCGTATTCTTTCCATGTGATCTGTGAAGCCTTTGAGGGAGGGAAGCTGTCTGTGCACATCTCGATATGAGTATCTTTGTATTTCCCTTTTTTGTCGTAAGCCTGGATAAAAAAACGTTCTCCATCTTTAAAGTCATCTATTCCTAATACGAAATGACCTTGTTCGTCTATATCTGTGTCGTAAGTAAATCCCGTATTCGAACTATATGCTACTACTGTTCCTCCTTTCTGATAAGGTTTTCCCGAAGCTGTTTTTACATTTCCTTGCAAGGATAATATTTGTTCTGGAACGAAATGATATTTCCAGGTTCCGAAAAGTATTTTTCCACATGCGTCACTTCCCTGTGCCTTGAATGTTCGTAAGGCTTCTAACATTTTTGCCGAACTCTTTTTACGCACATTTTCCATTCTGCAAAGCAATTGCATACCGTATCGTCCAGCCTGTACAGATATATTCAGTGGTTCTCCTGTCTGAAGTGTGTCTGCCGATAAGGACCATTTTATCTCTGCTCTACCAGAAAGCACTTTGATACTGTCTTGCAACTGTGAGGAGAAAATGGGATAACGGTTTCCGGTTTTTACCCCAACTACGGTCTTTCCCCATGTATACGATGGGAAGTTTCTCATAAAACGGGTGTATGCTTTGATTACCAGGCAATGAGAAGCAGGTAACTGCCCTACCGGGAAACGGCAATAGAAAGCCGATCCAATGTTACGCACTTTCTGCCGTTTTACTAATGTTCCATCTTCTTGCGACAGTTCAATATAGCAATAGTGACCAAGTTCGCTTGGAACAAACAAATGAGGGGCACATACCATTCCTGTTACATAGATTGTATCTCCTGCCTGATAGATGTCTTTATCTGTTGCCAATATAGTTGTTTCATAATAGCTTTGTCCATATAATATGACAGGAAAGAGCAATAAGAACAGTAACAAGGTAATGTGTCTTTTCTTTTTCTTCATAATATTCAGTATATAAGGGGAGAACATTCTTTCCAAAGATAGAAAAACATTGCAAGAAAAAAACAATCTTATCTTTTTAATCGGTAAATTTTAACTCTAACTGTATCCATTGGGGAGCATAGACTTCCTGCTCCTCTTTCGGATTGGATACGGACAGTCCGAGCAGACGGATGGGGCGTTGCTGGAAATCTACCTGATTTATCAGTTCTTTGGCAAGAGGCAGAATTTCTTTCAGTTGATACAGGTTGCGGTTTACGCTTATACTGCGTGTAATTTGTGTAAAATCGTAGAATTTTACTTTCAGGGTAAGTGTACTGCCGCGGAAATTCTTTGCTTTTAATCGTTCTGCCAATTCGCAGGCTACGTGATAAAGCTCGATAATCACCGACGACTTCAGTGTGATGTCTTTTTCCAATGTGTGTTCGCATCCGATGGACTTACGTATCCGTACTGCTTCTACGGGGCGTAGGTCTATTCCTCGTGCAAAATCATAATATATTTTTCCAGCCTTTCCGAATTGCCTTGTTAGCATGTCCAAGGAACAGTTGCGTAGTGTTGTCCCGTTATAGATACCTAATGTATGCATCTTCTGGGCTGTGACCGGCCCGATGCCCCAGAAGGCCTCTATCGGCAGTCCGGCAATAAATTCCTCGGCCTGGTCGGGATGTATGGTACATAATCCGTCGGGTTTGCGCAGGTCGGATGCTATTTTGGCCAGAAACTTGTTGTATGATACTCCGGCTGACGCGATCAGATGTAGCTTCTCCCGGATACGCTGCTTGATTTCGCGTGCAATGTCTACGGCCAGTTCAATTCCTTTTTTGTTTTCCGTTACATCGAGGAAGGCTTCGTCCAGTGATATCGGTTCGATAATGTCGGTGTATTCATGAAAGATGTCGTGGATTTGCGCTGATACCTGCTTGTATACCTCCATTCTGCCCGGTACAAAGATCAGTTGCGGGCAGAGTTTTTGTGCCTTGACAGACGACATGGCAGAACGTACCCCGTATTTGCGCGCTTCGTAGCTTGCTGTTGCAACTACACCACGTTTCTCGGCATGACCTACGGCTATAGGCTTTCCTCTCAGCTCCGGGTTATCGCGCTGCTCGATAGATGCATAAAATGCATCCATGTCTATGTGTATGATTTTGCGGTTGGTACTCATGTCGGTATAACACTCTTTCATGCAAATTTAATGAAAGTTTTTTGGGCTATCATAAAAATCATTTGTACTTTTGTGATGCTTTGAATAAACTAGCGAGAACGTTCATTATGATGAAAGATGAAATTAAAAAGGCATGTGAAGTCATGCAGAAAGGTGGCGTAATACTTTATCCCACCGATACAGTGTGGGGAATAGGTTGTGATGCGACCAATGAAGAGGCTGTAAAACGTGTGTACGAAATTAAGCGAAGAGCTGATAGTAAGGCGATGCTGGTACTTGTCGACAGCCCGGTGAAAGTAGATTTTTATGTTCGTAATGTACCTCCTGTAGCATGGGATCTGATAGAAATGACAACTAAGCCCCTTACAATTATTTATGATGGCGCACGTAATTTGGCTCCTAATCTGCTGGCTGAGGACGGTAGTGTCGGAATACGTGTGACAAGTGAGGCATTCTCAAAGGAACTTTGTTTCCGCTTCCGTAAGTCAATCGTTTCAACATCGGCTAATATTAGCGGACAGCCTGCACCTGCCGTATTCAGCGAAATAACTGAAGAAATAAAGAATGCTGTAGATTATATAGTCGATTTCCGCCGTGAAGAAACAGGCCATCCCAAACCATCCAGCATCATTAAGTTGGGTGAAGGAGGAGTAGTGAAAGTCATAAGAGAATAAAATACATAGTTGATGAAAACATCGCAAGACAAATTTGATTTGCTTCAGCGTTTCATCCAATGGCGGGAAAAACATATCACGAATAAACAGTTTGTCCTGATATTAAGTTTTCTCGTAGGTATTTTTACAGCATTAGCTGCTTATGTGCTGAAGTTCCTGGTAGAATATATAAAGGAGTTCCTGACGGAGAATTTTGACCCGATGGGTGCTAACTGGTTGTATCTGGTTTATCCGGTTGCAGGTATTTTTATTACCAGTCTGTTTATTCGGAAAGTGGTACGTGATGATATCAGTCATGGTGTGACTAAAATTCTGTATGCCATATCACGTAAACAAAGTCGTATCAAGCGGCATAATATCTGGTCGTCTGTTTGTGCTTCTGCCATAACAATTGGATGTGGTGGTTCTGTCGGAGCAGAAGCACCTATCGTATTGACAGGTTCGGCTATCGGTTCTAATTTAGGTAGTATTTTCCGTATGGATCATAAGACACTAATGCTACTTGTGGGATGCGGTGCTGCCGGAGCTGTTTCTGGAATCTTCAAGGCTCCTATAGCCGGGCTGGTATTTACTTTGGAAGTGCTAATGATTGATCTGACAATGGCTTCGCTTCTTCCATTGTTGATTACGAGTGTAACAGCTGCTTCTGTATCTTATTTATTGTTAGGTACGGAGGCTATGTTCCAGTTTCATCTTGATTATCCTTTTTCCCTGGAGCGTATACCCTATGCCATTGGATTAGGTATATTTTGTGGACTGGTTGCCTGGTATTTTACTCGTTCCATGAACTGGATAGAGAACATATTCCGGCGTTATTCCAATCCGTATGTAAAATTCGTTATCGGTGGTGCAATGCTGAGTATCTTGATCTTTCTTTTTCCACCATTGTATGGTGAAGGATACGATACAATCAGTCTGTTGCTGAATGGAGAAACTGCTGCCGATTGGAATACGGTGATGAATAATTCATTCTTTTATGGTCATGCCAATTTGCTGGTAGTGTATTTGGTGCTCATAATTCTGTTTAAGGTTTTTGCATCAAGTGCTACCAATGGTGGAGGTGGTTGTGGTGGTATCTTTGCTCCGAGTCTGTTCTTGGGATGTATTGCTGGTTTCGTCTTTTCATATGTCTGTAATGAGTTTCATATAGGCAATACTTATATTCCGGAGAAGAACTTCGCTTTGATGGGAATGGCTGGTTTGATGTCTGGAGTCATGCATGCTCCTTTGACAGGCATTTTCCTGATAGCTGAACTGACCGGTGGTTATGATCTCTTCCTGCCTTTGATGATTGTTTCGGTTTGCGCGTATCTGACTATAATCGTATTCGAGCCTCATAGTATTTATTCAATGCGTTTGGCAAAGAAAGGAGAACTGATTACTCACCATAAGGATAAAGCAGTTCTTACTTTGATGAATATGGAAAGTATCGTTGAAACCGATTTTTTGAAAGTTCGTCCGGATATGGATTTAGGTGAGATGGTAAAACGTATTTCGCAGTCCAGTCGTAATCTTTTTCCGGTAGTCGATGCCAATGATAGGCTGATAGGTATTGTTGTGTTGGATGATATTCGTAACATTATATTCCGTCAGGAATTATATCATCGCTTTCGAGTAGAAAGTTTCATGAAGCCTCCTACAGCTCCTATTATCAATACTGATTCGATGGAGGTAGTGATGAAAAAGTTCGATACGACCGGTGCATGGAACTTGCCTGTGGTGGATGAAGATAATAAATATATTGGCTTTGTGTCTAAATCGAAGATGCTGAATACCTATCGTCAGGTACTGGTAGATATTTCAGCGGAATAAAAAAAAGCAGAATATTATGGATAAAAAAGACTTGAGAATTGTATATATGGGTACTCCCGAGTTTGCTGTGGAAAGTTTGAAAAGGCTGGTAGAGGGAGGATATAATATCGTTGGCGTAATTACGATGCCTGATAAACCAATGGGGCGTCATGGTAGTGTCTTACAGCCGAGTCCCGTAAAACAATATGCAGTTTCACAGGGATTGAAGGTTCTCCAGCCTGAAAAATTGAAAAATGAAGATTTTATAGCCGAACTCCGGGGATTGCATGCCGATTTACAGATTGTGGTAGCATTCCGTATGTTGCCGGAAGTTGTATGGAACATGCCTCGTTTGGGAACATTTAATTTACATGCTTCTCTATTGCCTCAATATCGTGGAGCGGCCCCGATTAACTGGGCTGTGATAAATGGAGATACGGAAACTGGTATTACGACCTTTTTCCTGAAGCATGAAATCGATACAGGGGAGATTATCGATCAGGTACGTGTTCCTATTGCTGATACGGATAATGTGGAAATGGTTTACGACCGTTTGATGCATTTGGGAGGTGATTTGGTATTGAAAACAGTTGATGCAATATTGGAAGGCAATGTAAAGACGACTCCCCAAGATGAACTTGCAAAAGTGGAAGAACTTCGTCCGGCTCCGAAAATATTTAAGGAAACATGTCGTATAGACTGGATGAAAGGAGTGAAACGGGTATATGATTTTGTGCGTGGTCTTTCTCCTTATCCGGCAGCGTGGACGGAGCTTTGTCAGGAGGAACTTGCTCCTGTAATGTTGAAAATATACGATACAGAAAAGCAATTCTGTGAACATTCATTGACACCGGGAAGCATCGTAACTGATAGTAAAACTTATTTCAAGATAGCATCAACAGATGGATATGTAAATGTCCTTTCGTTGCAACTGGCTGGTAAGAAACGTATGAATGTACAAGATTTCCTTCGTGGGTACCGTCATGCAGAAGGAGCATGCGTTAAATAATAGAATACCATTCAGAACAGCCTGGAAGAGGATAAAGGCTGTTGCTGAATGGTATGAGATATAAACTTAGAAACAACAAGATTCTATCGTTTGTGAGGGATTTTCTTCTGTCTGTGTCCCTTGTGAGTTTGACTTTACTACCCATTCTGCACGTTTGTTTGCTCCACTATTATAAATGATTTTAAATCCTTTACATTGGGTATTGTAATCAGGAATACTTTCGAGTGTATATGAAACAATTCCCCAAAGGTGCTCTGTGTAAGTATCTCCTTCATTATTGTGCCTGAATTCTACTTGTAATAATCCGTTTTCATCTAATTGTGTATCAGCATTGAGTACAAGACTGATTCGATGACTGATGTTTGTGCTGCCATAATATTCGTATTGAATATTCAAGTGTTTTGAACTGAGTGAGGAAGCGGTTATTTGAATCGGATCGTTACCATAAATGTCTGCTGATCCTGCTTGTCGCAAATCGTCAGCCTTTTTGGTTAGAACTTTATTTACTCGGATCAATTCGACCGACGTGCTGTTCGATTCATTTTCTGTTGCACTTCCCGCATATTGGAATACAGTCAGTACTCTTTGTCCGGTAGAATCTGTTTGAGTTGAAGTAATAAATCCAGGGTTGATAGGTATCAGTAATCCGTATGAGTCCGATTCTATCCCATCGGCATTTACGGTTCCAAGAGTGGAGTAGACTATTTCAGGCTCGTTGTCATTCAGGCAAGCCGAGAAGAGAGTACAACAAAATAATATTCCAATAAGGTGGTAAAAATATCTTTTTCTTTTCATGGTTATTATTCTTGTTTTATTTCATATATAGAATGTGTAAAATAACTTTTTACTGCATGCCTGATTGTTAAAAACACTTTAAGTGGAATTTTATTCTCCAAGATGTGCAGTATTTTTGCCTTTGTTACATTTCATAGTAAAATGCAGATGAAAGCTGATATATCGGAGGAAGAATTGTCGTTACTGTGTCAACGGGGAGATATGCAGGCGCGCCGCACGCTGTATGAGCGTTATGGTAGAGCGCTGATGGCTATATGTCTTCGTTATATTGGAGATCGTGAAACGGCGGAAGATGTCTTGCATGATGGATTCCTTCGGATTTTTCAGTCAATAAAGCAGTTTACTTATCAAGGAGAAGGCTCACTCAAGGCTTGGCTTTCGCGAGTGATGGTAAATGAAGCATTAGGATACTTAAGAAAAAAAAGCGCACAAGTACAGCAGGAAGTCTTGATGACGGAAATTCCCGATGTTCCTGATACCGACGATAGTGATGTAAATGATATACCTCGTTCGGTTTTGATGAAATTTATATCAGAACTTCCTGAGGGCTATCGTACCGTATTTAATTTGTATGTTTTCGAAAATAAGAGCCACAAGGAAATTGCTTCATTGCTTGGGATAACAGAACATACTTCATCATCACAATTTTACCGTGCCAAGAGTTTATTGATAAAGAAAATAAATGAATATAGAAAAGAGGAACTAAGATGAAAGAGAATGATAAATGGGTAGAAAACCTTCGAAATAAGCTGGAGGATTATTCTGAACCGCTTCCTGATGATTTGTGGGGAAGATTGGAGGAGGAATTGTCTGCACCACGCGTCATTCCGATGTGGAGGACACGCCGCTTTGTTGCTGCGGCTGCCGCTGTAGCGGTTATAGCTGTTTCGTCGCTGACGTTCTGGTTTATAAATTCTTCTACAGCCGATTACGTGCGTGATAAGCAATCGTTGGCTGAAGAGCTTGGGCAACAGCAACACGCGGCAACAGATATTCTTTCAGAATTACCGGAAGAAGAACAACCTTTGACGGCTTCTCGTCCGGTACTGGCTGCTACAGTTCCAGTGTTGGATGAAAGAAAAGAGGCGATAGGAGGGACAATTGAAGAAACGAGTGAAGAAATATTACCGGAAGGCGAACGGGAAAGCATTGGGGAAGAGAATAAGGAAGAGGAAAATACTCAACGTACTGTGGTAGGTCACGATGACTCAGAACAACATAACCGTGCTTATCGTACGTTGGAAGCAGATCGCCGTCAGTTACAGCGAAATCAAGAAATGCTGGCTTCTATAAAAACTGATAGGAACCGTAAATGGTCGGTTGGATTGTCTGCTGGAAATACACCGTATGCTTCATCTCGTTCGTTTGAAGGTATGAGTCGTCTGAACACTCGTTCATTATATGCCAGCCCTATTAATATGGCTGCTGTATCGGAAGACGATCATCAGACAGCTTACAGTCAGGTACTGTTTAATAACCGTGATCGCAGCGCTACCACCAATGTACATCATAAGATGCCTGTTACGGTTGGAGCTTCTGTAAAGTGGCATATAACTGAAGCATGGGCAATAGAGTCGGGCTTGAACTATACGATGCTTTCATCCGAATTGCATTCGGGATCGGGCTCCTATCTGGAAGAAGAACAGAAATTGCACTATATAGGCATTCCGTTGAAGGTGCACCGGGCTATATGGGATAACCGTTGGTTCTCATTTTATGCCTCAGCGGGAGGAATGGTCGAGAAATGTGTATCAGGAAGTGTAGATGTTGTATATGTAAATGGTACTTCCAATCGTGATATGGAGCATAATTCATTAACTGTAGATCCTTTGCAATGGTCATTATCGGCTGCGGCAGGCGTTCAGGTTAATTTTACGAAAAATATCGGATTGTATGCCGAACCTGGTATTGCCTATTACTTTGACGACGGCAGTCAGGTGGAAACAATACGTAAAGAACATCCGTTCAATTTTAATCTTCAGTTTGGATTACGTTTCAGCATTAAGTGAAAAAGACTGTTTTTACATTCATTGTAGTTGATATTCCATAAAAATACTTACCTTTGTTTTTGGAATGACACGTTTGTAATATGAAAAATGAATTAAAAATATCACCTTCCCTTTTGTCTGCCGATTTCGGAAATTTGAAAGATGACATTATTAAGGTAAACCGTAGTGAGGCCGACTGGTTGCATATTGATATTATGGATGGAGTATTTGTACCGAATATCTCCTTCGGATTTCCAGTATTAAAATATGTAGCCGAATTGAGTGAAAAGCCGCTCGATGTACATTTGATGATTGTACAGCCTGAGAAGTTTATTCGTGAAGTGAAAGAACTGGGTACGATGATGATGAATGTACACTATGAAGCATGTACACATTTGCATCGTGTCGTACAACAGATTAAGGATGCGGGTATGCAGGCTGGGGTAACCTTGAATCCGTCTACACCGGTATCGATGCTTGCTGACATTATTGGCGACGTAGATATGGTCTTGTTGATGAGTGTAAATCCGGGGTTTGGAGGTCAGAAATTTATTCCACATACATTGACGAAGGTGCGTGAGTTACGCGAATTAATAGAACGTACGGGTTCGGATGCTTTGATAGAAGTAGACGGTGGCGTGAACCTGGAAACAGGTGCTGAGTTGGTAAAGGCGGGTGCCGACGTACTGGTTGCGGGCAATGCCGTGTTTAAAGCTCCAGATATGGAGGATATGATTCACCGTTTGAAAAGTCTAAAATAACAAGTTTGTGAGTTCTCGTTTCACATTTTATCCTCTCTTCCGGTTGTCGGTTGTACTGGCAACCGGAATTTTTTTATCCTATTTGTTGCAGGCAACGGACGAATGGGTGCCTGCACTTCTCTTTTTATTTGTTCTCTCAGTTCTCCTTTGTCTGTTGTCTTATCGCATAAATTCTTATTCCCGTCGTTTTGTCTTTGGTTTATCTGCAGCAGGTAGTTTTATGCTTTTAGGAGGAATCTTGTATATTATAGCTTGCGATAAGGTAGATTATCAGTGGCCGTCAGCAGAATCTGTTTATATAGGAACCGTAACAGATATTCCTCATCGTAAGGGAAAGACTATACAGGCAACGGTAAGTGTGGAACACTTGAAAGATACTCTTTCGCATGAATGGAAACAGGTAAATCGAGAAATTATGCTTTACTGGATGCCTGATTCAGTCCAGTCATTAAAGTGTGGCGATCGTATTTGTTTCTTCTCACGGATACGTAAACCTGCTTCCGATGTCGATTTTTCAGGTTTCGATTATGGACGCTATTTGGAAATACAGGGAATTAATGGAACAGCGATTGCTTATGCCGGACATTGGAAAAAACTTTCACAGGCAGGTAATCCGACATTTACTCAACGTGCTTTATTGCTTCGGGAACAAGTGGTTGCTATATATCGTTCCTGGGGACTGAGCGAAAATGTTCTTGCCGTGGTATCGGCTCTTACTGTAGGCGACAAGGCTGAATTGACCCAAGATTTGAAGGCTACATACAGTGCAGCAGGAGCCAGTCATATACTGGCTCTTTCCGGGCTTCATATCGGCATTCTTACAATGATTTTTTCTTGGTTGCTCTATCCTTTACGGTATGTGCGAGGCGGAAGATGGATTATGGGAGTCAGCCTTGTTCTCATGTTGTGGGGATTTGCTTTTCTTGCAGGGCTGAGTGCTTCGGTTGTGAGGGCTGTAACCATGTTTACGATTTATACACTGGCCTCAGTTGTTTCCGAAGAACGTTTCTCTGGCTTTTCTGCACTTTCATTAGCAGCCTTTCTGATGTTGCTTTACCAGCCGATGTATTTGTTCGATATTAGTTTTCAGCTTTCCTTTGTTGCAGTATTTTCCATTCTTTTGTTTTATCCTTTACTCAGCCGTCTGCTTCATCCCCGCAGCAAGATCGTGAAATATATTTGGAATATTCTGTCACTTTCAATGGCTGCCCAGCTTGGAACCTTACCGTTTGTTCTTTACTATTTCGGCGCATTTCCGGCATACTTCCTGCTGGCCAATCTGGTTGTTGCTCCGCTTTCCATTTGTATCTTGTCAATTACACTTTTGGCGTTGTTGCTTTCCGTATATACTCCTTGGATAGGAAACTTTGTAGCACAGGGAGTGGATATCGCTGTACGGATACTAAATGGAGCTATGGAACAGATACAGCATTGGTCGGGGGCTCAGATTACATCTGTCTATATTTCTGGCTGGCAGGCGGTTTTGCTGTCAGTTTTGTTGTTGGCATTGTGGCAATATTGGATCAATCGTCGTGCCCGCGGATTGATTGTTTTCTTACTCTGTTTGAACGTACTCCTTGTCAGTTTTGTCGTCAATTCCATAAAGGATACGGAAGATTATCTATACCTGACACGAGCTGGTATATATACCAAACATGACAGGCAGATAAACGAATTGTTTGCTGTCTCACATATATATAAAGTAAAACATATATGTGTGGCTCTTTTAGATGATGGTAAATGGAAAAATCAGCAGACACATCATCCTTTATCTGTCGATTATGTATATATCTGCCGCGGATTCAAAGGTTCCTTAAACGATATTGTTTCGCTATTTCATATTGGTCGGGTTATACTTGATGGATCGTTAAGTGAAAGTTATCGGGAAAAATTAAAACGTGAGTGTGAGGCTGTCGGACTTGATTACATGGATATCTCCGAGAAAGGTTCTTATGCTATTCTTCTGTAGATTAAGAATTAATTTGTAATTTTGCCTCTCAAATCAATTCGAAAATTTTTATGTTGACGAAAGTAATACTTCAAGCCAATATCGATAAGGTTGCCAAATATTTTGAGCGCGCCGACAAGATAGTAATCGTAACTCATGTTTCTCCCGATGGCGATGCGTTGGGCTCATCGTTGGGACTTTTTCATTTTTTAGGAACTCAGGAAAAAAATGTTCATGTGATTGTTCCCAATGCTTTTCCTGATTTCCTTCGCTGGATGCCCGGAGCCAAAGATATTATCCGTTACGATAAGTATGCAGAATTTGCCGACCGGCTGATAGCTGAGGCTGATGTGATTTGCTGCCTCGATTTTAATGCTTTGTCGCGTATAGACGAGGTCGCTAAACCTGTTGCGGCAGCTCCCGGACGGAAAGTATTGATCGACCATCATCTGAATCCTGAAGATTTTTGTCGGGTTACCATTTCTCACCCGGAAATATCGTCTACTTCCGAATTGATATTCCGTCTGATTTGCCGTATGGGAAATTTTGAAGATATTACACGGGAAGGGGCTGAATGTATTTATACTGGTATGATGACCGATACTGGAGGCTTTACTTACAATTCGAATAACCGGGAAATTTATTTCATCATCAGTGAGCTTTTGTCGAAGGGCATTGATAAAGATGAAATCTATCGCAAGGTTTTCAATACCTATTCCGAAGATCGTTTACGTTTGATGGGATATATTCTGTATGACAAGATGCAGGTACTTCCACAGTTCCGTTCGGCACTGATTTGGTTGACAAAGGAAGAACAAAGCAAATTCCATTGTATCAAGGGAGATACAGAAGGATTTGTCAATATACCTTTGCAGATGAAGGGAATATGCTTTTCTGCTTTCTTGCGTGAAGATACAGAAAAGAACATGATTAAGGTTTCGCTTCGTTCGGTAGGTACGTTCCCTTGCAATAAAGTGGCTTCGGAGTTCTTCAATGGAGGAGGTCATCTGAATGCCTCGGGAGGTGAGTTTTATGGAACGATGGAGGAAGCTATTACCTTGTTCAAGCAGGCTTTGGTGAAATACGAAAGTTTGTTGCTTAGTGAAACTGGAAAAAATTAACAACCTGAATAAGCCTGTTGGAACGACTGGTTCGAACAGGCTTTTAATACAATGAAAAACATGAAAAGACTGAATGTATTAATTCTAAGTATGTGTTTTACACTGGGAGTATGTGCTGCAAGGCCTGCTTCCGAAGTTTGTACTTCTGTAAGAGGAACCCAGTGGGAGTGGAATAAAGGGACAATTGTGGTTCATTCGCCGGAACGTCCTGCCGGACAGAAAAGTGTATTGGGGCTGACTGTTCCGAAAATGGAAGTAGTCCGTGTTGGTTTCGTAGGACTGGGTATGAGAGGTCCGGGAGCTGTAGAACGTTTTACACATATTCCGGGCACTCAGATTGTGGCTCTTTGTGATTATGAGCAAGAACGTGCTGAGGCTTGTCAGAAGTATTTAAAGGAAGCATCTCTGCCTAAGGCTGTTGTATATTCGGGTGAAAAAGGATATGAGGAACTTTGTAAACGGGAAGATATTGATCTCGTGTATATCGCAGCCGACTGGCTGCATCATTTTCCTGTTGCGAAATGTGCCTTGGAGCATGGGAAAAATGTAGCGGTAGAGGTCCCTTCTGCCATGAATCTGGAAGAATGCTGGGCACTTATTAATTTAAGTGAAACAACTCGTAAGCATTGCTTTATTCTGGAAAACTGTTGTTATGACTGGTTCGAAATGAATACGCTGAATATGGCGCAACAAGGAGTTTTCGGAGAAGTAATCCGTGCTCAAGGAGCTTATATTCATAATCTGGACGCTTTTTGGGATTATTACTGGAAAAAAGGAAAAGACGATAAGTTAGGATGGCGTCTGGATTATAATATGCGGCATCGGGGAGATGTTTATGCTACCCATGGACTCGGCCCTGTTGCTCAGGCACTCAATATTCATCGTGGCGACCGCATGGCTACACTGGTAGCTATGGATACCAAGTCGGTGGTTGGTAAGGCATTGGTAGAAGAACGCACTGATTCTGTTTGCAATCATTTCCGTAACGGTGACCATACTACAACCTTGATTCGTACAGCGAATGGAAAAGTAATCGAAATACAGCACGATGTCATGACGCCACAGCCTTATAACCGTTTATATCAGCTTACGGGAACGAAAGGCTTCGCCAATAAATATCCGGTAGAAGGCTATGCATTGGATGCCAAACAGTTGGCAGCATCGGGAGTTCAGCCTAAAGTGGATGACTTGAGCTCACATGGATTTTTGCCGGAAAAGGAAATGGCTGCATTGGTCGAAAAGTATCAGCATCCTATCTTGAAGAAATATGGTGAAATGGCTAAAGAAGTCGGCGGACATGGCGGTATGGACTTTATCATGGATAGTCGTTTGGTATACTGCTTGCAGAATGGCCTGCCACTGGATATGGATGTCTACGATCTGGCTGAATGGTGTTGCCTTGCCGAGCTGGGAGAACTTTCCATGGATAACGGTTGTGTGCCTGTAGCCTTTCCCGATTTTACCCGTGGAGAATGGAATGTTGTAAAAGGGTATAAGCATGCGTTTGCTGCTCCTGAGGATGAGGCCGAAGCTGCACGGAAGGCTTCAGAAGCCACATCACGACTAAAAGCACAAGGTGCCAAGGAATGGGCAAAGAGTAAATAAAGTAATAAGCCGAAAATAAAGACTTCGAAACAGATTAAATATAACGAGTAATGGATGCCTTAAACAATGTTATAGACCACTTTCCCGAAGTGGGTGAAATTATTCAAATCAAACCTTTGACTTCCGGACTGATTAATCAGACTTATCTGGTACAGACTAAGAGCGTGACAGATCCTGATTATATTTTGCAGTGTATCAATCATCATATTTTTACAGACGTAGATATGCTTCAGCACAATATAGAAGCAGTTACCTCACATATCCGGCAGAAGCTGGAAGAGGCTCACGAAGACGATATTGACCGGAAGGTACTTCGTTTTGTAAAAGCTGATAACGGTAAGACATATTATTTTGATGGAGAAAAATATTGGCGCATGTCGGTGTTTATTCCCGATTCGCAGACGCTCGATGTGGTTACTCCAGACTCGTCATACCTTGTCGGACTGAAGTTTGGGGAGTTTGAAGCCATGCTGGCAGATATGACCGAATCCTTGGGCGAAACCATTCCCGACTTCCACAACATGGAGTTCCGTCTGAAACAGTTGCGTGAGGCTGTACAGCAGGATGCGGTCGGACGGATGGAAAAGGTACATACTTTGGTCGCAGATATAGAAAAAGATGCCGAAGAAATGTGCTGTGCGGAACGTTTGTATCGGGAGGGTAAGTTGCCGAAACGCATTTGCCATTGCGATACGAAGGTAAGCAACATGCTGTTCGATGAGCAGGGAAAAGTACTTTGCGTTATCGATCTGGATACGGTAATGCCGAGTTTTGTCTTTTCCGATTTTGGCGATTTCCTTCGTTCGGCAGCCAATACGGCTCCAGAAGACGAACCGGATTTAAGCAAAATACATTTCAGATTCGATATTTTTCAGGCTTTTGCCAAAGGATATATTGAATCAGCCAGAAGTTTTCTGACGCCTGTTGAAATAGAGTTGTTGCCTTATGCCGTAACCTTGTTCCCGTACATGCAGGCGGTACGTTTTTTGGCCGATTATATCAATGGCGATACTTATTATCAGATAAAATATGCCGAGCATAATTACGTTCGTACATTGGCACAATATACATTGTATCAGGAAACAAGACGTGCCGTACCTGAAATGAAGTCATATATCGCATCCCTGATAAAGTAAGGTTTTTTGTCTTGACGAGGAGGGTATAGGCTTGTGTTAAGGGCTGTTAATGCTTTGGCTCATCTTGAAATATATGAAGCATTTTGCTATTTTTGCGGCGTAAATAATATGAAAATGAAAAAGATAAAACTGTTTTTTGCGGTAGTTTGTGTAGTGGCTTGCTGTTTGCAGAGTTGTGATAATGGCAAGACTTATGCTGAAATGAAAGAGGAAGAAGCCGATGCTATCAACGCATGGATTCTGAGTCACGATTATCAGGTTATCAGTGAGAAGGATTTTTATAACCAGGATACCATCACAAATGAGAATCAGTTTGTGCTGTTCGAGGAGAGTGGCGTTTACATGAATATCATGTGCAAAGGTCCTAATGGTGAAAATGGTGAAGTCTTAAAGGAAGGGTCACATGAGATTCTTTCTCGCTTCGTGGAAGTGGCTGTTCAGTCGCGTGATGAATTAGAATTTAGTGTTGGGGATACTCTTTTATGGAACATGGGAAATACAGGCAATTCGACTTTGGAACTGTTTCCAGAAGAATATAAATTAACAATTAGTTCTAGTTCTTATTCTGCAGCATTCCAGACTTCAAGAGAATATAGTATGGCGAGTATTTATGGTACAACATCAGTACCTTCTGGTTGGCTTGTTCCATTAAAATATTTGAAGCCGGGTCATACTACTTCTTCTGAAAAAGTAGCACGTGTACGTCTGATTGTACCACACGGACAGGGAACCAGTAAGGCATCGCAGTATGTATATCCTTGCTATTACGAGATAACTTATAATTTAGGTAAATAATGACACTGATTAAATCTATATCTGGCATCCGGGGGACTATCGGAGGAAAAGCGGGAGAAGGATTAAATCCGCTGGATATCGTAAAGTTTACTTCGGCTTATGCCACGCTGATTCGTCGTACATCGACGGTTGGCAGCAACAAGATTGTTGTAGGACGTGATGCCCGTATTTCGGGTGAAATGGTGAAGAATGTAGTTTGTGGTACATTGATGGGAATGGGCTTCGACGTGATAAACATCGGTCTGGCCTCTACACCTACTACCGAACTTGCTGTGACAATGGCAGGCGCATGTGGTGGTATCATTCTGACTGCAAGCCATAATCCGAAACAGTGGAACGCACTGAAGTTATTGAATGAACACGGTGAGTTCCTGAACGCAGCCGAAGGTCAGGAAGTCCTTCGTATTGCCGAGGCAGAAGCGTTCGTATATGCAGACATCGATCACTTGGGTTCTTATACAGAAGATAATTCTTATAATGAAAAGCATATCGACAGTGTGCTTGCTTTGAAGTTGGTGGATGTAGAAGCTATCCGTCGTGCCAACTTCCGTGTGGCAATAGATTGTGTAAACTCTGTTGGAGGAATCATATTGCCGCAGTTGCTTGAGCGTCTGGGTGTACAGCATGTCGAAAAGCTGTATTGTGAACCTACGGGAAATTTCCAGCATAATCCGGAACCTCTTGAAAAGAACCTGGGTGATATCATGAACCTGATGAAAGGAGGTAAGGCTGATGTTGCTTTTGTAGTTGACCCGGATGTAGACCGTCTTGCTATGATTTGCGAAGATGGAACCATGTATGGTGAGGAATATACACTGGTGACTGTTGCCGATTATGTACTGAAACATACACCGGGCAATACCGTATCTAACTTGAGTTCTACACGTGCTTTGCGCGATGTCACTCGTAAATATGGCATGCAGTATAACGCAGCTGCTGTAGGAGAGGTAAATGTGGTTACCAAAATGAAAGAAACAAATGCCGTTATTGGCGGTGAAGGAAACGGTGGAGTAATCTATCCGGAGTCACACTATGGACGTGATGCGCTGGTAGGTATCGCTCTTTTCCTGAGTCATCTGGCACACGAGGGAAAGAAAGTTTCCGAACTTCGTGCTTCTTATCCTAACTATTTCATCGCAAAGAACCGTATCGACCTGACTCCTCAGACAGATGTAGATGCTATTCTGGCTAAAGTGAAAGAACTGTATAAGAATGAAGAGATAAACGATATCGACGGTGTGAAGATTGATTTCCCTGATAAATGGGTTCATCTGCGGAAGAGCAATACCGAACCGATTATCCGTGTATATTCTGAAGCTGCCACCATGGAGGCTGCTGACGAACTGGGTAAGCAGATTATGGACATCGTTTATAGTCTGGCAAAATAACGATTAAGATAGAATTTTGTAGGATAAGTGTGTTACCTTTGCGGTGGCACACTTATTTTTTTGCTTTTTAACCCTTCATATCTTTCACGTTCTCATAGTCAACCCCTGTGCCTTTTTAAACTCACTGGGTGAAATGCCACAACATCTTTTAAAAAATTTGCAGAAGGAAGCCTGGTCTGAAAAACAAAGTAACTCTGCTATATTTTGTATTGACTGGCTCGGATTCTGTAAATAAGCTTTTGCTTCTATCATTAAATATTCGTCTATAATCTGTCCAGCCGATTTGTCGTAGGTCCTTCTTGCCCTGGCAGAAAGCGCATCCGATGAAACACACAACTGGTTGGCATACCATTTTACTTCGTGATGGTAACGGCAGTTTGTACGTACCAAGTGCAAGAAGTGTGAGAGAATATCGCTCCATAGCTGTTGTTCGTCCACTACTTCATTTTTATACAGATTAAAGACAATATTCCATATCTCAAGCTGGAGTGTACGCAGCATGTTTTCCATGACTTCATAACGAAAATGGTATTCTGGCTGCTTGATAATGGCTATCAGTAAGTGCAGAAAAAGGATAATTCGTTGTATAGTTTCTTCATTGAGTGGAACGAAAGGTTTTTGTGCATATTGGTAGATAAGCCCTCCGAATTTGGAACGAATACTTGCCGATACTTTTATAAAGAAACTTTGTTCTGTCGTAACGAAATATCCTTCAAAGTCTTTACTTGTTTTTATTTTTTTCCACGGATAGATAAGGATAAAATCAATGTGTGCCGGAGCTTGAATCTCGATGTAATCTCCGTTCATCCAGAAATTTAATTTACCTTTTGATAGAAAAAGAAAAGTTGGATGTGATTCTTCCAGCAGGTCAGGGCAAATTACATTTTCTCCTTGTGCTTTCAGTATAGTCATTTTGTCGTTTGCTGCCAGAATTTCAACTTGTCTGTTAGCTATAGATTTATCGTTAATCCATTGAAAAATAATATTTTCTTTCATTGCTCATGATGTTTTGAAGGCAATAAATGTAGAAATATATTTTTATCATGAAAAGGGCTTTTAAGTGTTTTATGTTTTGTAAACAGAAAAATTCCTAAACGTCGGTTTGAGGCAAGTATCTTTCGGTTTAAGACAAATGATTTGCTGATACAGCCTTTTAATTTTACACCGGATTTTAACTAAAAAAGGAAGGAAATGAATAGATTGTTTTTACCGATGAGTATTGCTTCTTTCTCTTTGGCGTTGCTTCTTACGGCATGTGGTCAGTCTGCCGGACAGCAAGGAAGAAGTGAATACAAGCTGATAACAGTAGAAAGAACAGACCAGACGCTGACCAGTGCTTATACGGCAGTCATCAGTGGTCGGCAGAGTGTAGAAATACGTCCGCAGGTAAGTGGTACCCTTACGGATATTTGTGTGAATGAAGGAGCCAAGGTCCATAAAGGACAGACCTTATTCATTATCGATCAGGTTCCTTATCAGGCATCCTTACAGACGGCATTGGCAAATGTGAAGAGTGCGGAGGCTGCCGTTGCTACGGCCCGACTTACAGCAGACAGTAAGGAGGAATTATTCCGAGAACATGTTGTTTCCGATTTTGACCGTCAAACGGCACGCAACTCCTTGCTGGAGGCAGAAGCTACGCTGGCACAGGCAAAAGCCGAAGAGGTGAATGCCAGGAACAACCTTTCGTATACCGTAATCAAAAGTCCGGTCGACGGGGTGGCTGGTATGTCGTCTTATCGTGTCGGAGCATTGGTTAACTCTTCTATCACGACTCCCCTGCTGACTGTTTCGGACGACGAAGAGATATATGTTTATTTTTCCATGACCGAACAGCAGATTCTTTCGCTTGTCCGCCAGTATGGCACAATGGATAAGGCTCTGGAAGGAATGCCTGAGGTGGAACTTCGCCTGAGTGACGGGCAAATGTACGGGCATAAGGGAAAAATTGATGCCATCAGTGGTACGACCGATACGGAAACGGGAGCGATTACGCTGCGTGCTGTCTTTCCGAATCCTGAAAGAATGCTCCGAAATGGAAGTACGGCAACAGTTATTTTTCCTTATGTAAAGAAAGGTATATTTGTTATTCCTCAGGAAGCTACATTCGAAATACAGGATAAAATATACGTTTATAAAATAAATAACGTGAGTTCGATGAATTATAACTATTTGTAAATTTGGTGATTAGCGAAAATTGTTGTAACTTTATAGTGTTCAATTACAAAGTATTACAAACAATA
>NZ_DBMACV010000045.1:0-27285 GCF_057861905.1 Phocaeicola sp.
TTGTTAATTTGTAATTAATTGTTTGTCAGACTTAAATATACAAAATAATTCGGTGATTACCAACTTTTAAAGATACTTTCTTATCCCGAACTCACGTAGTTGTTCTCTTCTCCTTTCTGTAAGCCGCAGGGTGTTCAGCTAAATGTTATTCCTGTCGGCTATCAGCAACCTTGCATGTGCTTTGTTGCCGCCATTCTGGATGTAAGCAGATGCAGCATTATCCCCCGGGCTCCTCCTGTTTTTCTATTATAATACGGTTTGATACTCTTTGTCCTGCTGAAGGGGAAAGAGAGTTTATTTATGCAATTATAATAGAACAAAGAATGAAAAGATACATATTTATAGTGTGTCTGCTGGAGGTATGTGCCACAGCATTCGCACAGGTTCGGCATGACCATAGCGCATGCTACGAGGATAGTATATCGCTAACGGAAGCGATATTGAGTGAAGTGACGGTTTATGGATTGACAGGTACACAACGGATGAAGGATTCTCCCATAGCTTTTTCGGTTATTTCGCCCAAAAGGTTGCACCAATCGTTCGGTACCAATATAGTGGATGCTATTGCGTTTCAGCCTGGTATTTCCCAAATTTCTACGGGAGCGGGTATCAGTAAGCCGATTATCCGTGGACTCGGTTATAATCGGGTAGTGGTGATAGAACAGGGGATACGTCAGGAAGGTCAGCAGTGGGGTGATGAACATGGTCTGGAGGTGGATGCCGAGGGAGTCCATTCGGTAGAAATTCTGAAAGGACCGGCTTCGCTAATGTATGGCAGTGATGCGATTGCCGGTGTCATGATTCTGCATCCTGAACCGTCGCTCATGCAGGGAACTATGCAGGCAAAGGTTGGTGGAGAATATCAGTCGAACAATGGTCTGTACAACTATCATGCTGGTTTTGCAGGGAACATCGATGGATGGATGTGGAACGTGCACTATGCTGATAAGGCTGCTCATAGCTACAAGAATGCACTCGACGGATATGTGCCTGGTTCTTGGTTTAAGGAACGGGATGTACAGGCGATGGCAGGCGTTAAGAAGCGCTGGGGACATTCGTGGCTGCGTTTTTCGCATGTGAATTTTACTCCCGGTATTACTGAGGGAGTGCGTGACGAGGAAAGCGGACAGCTTGTATGGGAAAAGGGGAATTCTCCGAAAGCGTACGGTTGGCATTTGCCTTTCCAGCGGGTGCTTCATACCAAAGTGGTGAGCGACAATGCGTGGTACATCGCAGACGGGATGCTGAAGGCTATTGTGGGTTATCAGCAGAACTATCGCAGGGAGTTTGAAGATGCTATGGATGAAGCGGAACTGGCTATGCGATTGCATACGGTGAACTATGACTTGCGGTATCAGTTGCCGCTTGCCAATGACTGGAGTATTGCTACGGGGGTAAATGGTATGTGGCAGCGGAACTTGAATCAGGCGGAAGAGATGCTCATCCCTGATTATCGTCTTTTTGATTTTGGTTATTTCTTTACGGCCAATAAACAGATAGGACGCTGGAGTCTGTCGGGAGGCGCGCGTATCGATAACCGGCATTTGCATACTCAAACGGCGGAGAAGGATGGAAAGTTGCATTTTGAAGCGTTGGGTAAGGACTTTACCGGAGTGACCGGAAGTCTTGGAGCAGTGTATAACGTAAGTGAAGGGATGAATCTGCGGTTGAATCTGGCTCGTGGTTTCCGTGCACCGACTGTCAGTGAACTCTTGTCGAATGGAGTGCATGAAGGTAGTATTCAGTATGAACTGGGGAACAGGGACTTGAAGTCGGAATACAGCATGCAGGTCGATCTCGGCATGGATTATACGTCACGTTATGTGGCTGTCAACGCATCTCTTTTCAGCAATTGGATTGATAACTATATCTTCCTGGGCCGACTTCCTTATGAAACGGAAGGTTATCGTACCTATCAGTATCGTCAGGGAAATGCACGTCTGATGGGGGGAGAAGTGTCTGTAGATGTACATCCGGTAAATCCTTTGCATATTGAGAATACGTTTTCGTACGTACGTGGTATTCAGTTGAATCAAACAGCCGAGAGTCGCAATCTTCCGATGATGCCTGCGCCCCGATGGACGTGTAATCTTCGATATGAGTTTCCTGATTTTGCCCAAAAACATTGCAGACGTACATTTGTCAGCTTGGGTATGGAGTACAATCTTCGTCAGGACAATTATTATGCGCTCGATAATACAGAGTCGGCTACTCCCGACTATGCTGTTTTTAATTTAGCAGCCGGCATGGATTTGCATGTTTTCGGTCATAACTGCATTGAACTGAGTCTTTGTTGTCAGAATCTTTTTGACAAGGTATATCAATCTCTCATCTTTCGCGTTTGAAATATGCCGAAGTCAACAAGGTTACAGGTCGCCAGGGTATTTCGGCTATGGGGCGTAATATCTGTTTGAGGGTAAATATTCCGATTGATATTCATGTAAAATAAGAATTCTATTAAGGCTGGTTTCGTTTGTGAGGCCAGCCTTTTATTATCTGTTACTTGCTGATGGATGCATCGTTGGATGATGAAAAAAGTAGTGTGATTTGTTTGCTGCTTTAGAAAGATATCATACCTTTGCTATATGCAATTCGCTGATAATTAATATATTAATAAAATAATTATATAAAATATGAATTTAAAAGAAGAAATTAAAACGTTTGATTTGCATGCACAGATTGGTAATTTAAAAGGAGTTGATAAAGAAAATAAAATAGTGGAGGTATTTAGGAATATAGCGCAGCAAATCTTAAGTGGCTATTTCTTGATACAGAAAAGCCACAGTAATTCTTGTGTGAAAGTTCATCCTACATGCGTTGAAATATATTATCATGAAGAGGGTGATGGGGATGATAAGATCAAGGATTATGTTGTCTATCATCGAAATAGTGATGATGGTAAGATGGATAAATCTCTTTTCCCATTAGGAATACTGCATAATCATGTATCGGGTATTGATATAACATTTGAAAAAGGAGATAATCCCCAAAATGCCATACGAATGTCAGCATTGATTAGGGAATTTCGTATAGACGATAGTAAAAAGGTAGAGGATAACTATTGTATGGATTATTTGGAGTTAAAGAGAAATCGTAGGGGAAATATTGTGACGAAGCCAACTTATTTATATGACGCACTTTATTCGCAGTTTTCTGTTTTTGATGGTTTCAGTATACAATGGGTTGATGGTGAAAATCCTATAGAATTAGAAGAGGGCTCGGAAGTGAGAGTCAATGTTTCGGAATATGAAAAAAAAGAAAAGAATAAAGTGGAAAAGATACCTGCTTCTAAAGGAGAAGGATGTGCAACTACTAACAAGATGTATAAACAATGCCTTAGAAAGTGGAATTTTAAAGTGAAATAATATTGGTATGATTCCCGATTATAAAGCAAATGCCGTATATATGTCAGTATGGCTTGAAAAAGATTATCATGAAGTGTATGTGGCCTTGACAAAGATATTCAAGAAACATCATATTGCTTATGGTATAATACCCGCAACAAGGGATGTGTGGTGCCGAGATTATATGCCTTTGCAACTAGATGCGGACAGGTATCTTTGTTATATATACAGACCAGACTATTTACTGAAGAAGGTTTGTAACAGTAAATATATCACAGATTCAGAGGAAGTAAGTAGATGTATGAATATTAAAATAAAGCAGTCTTCCCTTGTTATTGATGGTGGTAATGTGGTCAAAATAGCTGATAAAGCAATTATGACTGAGAAGGTCTTTTATGAGAATCCGGGGGTATCGCAGAAATGGCTGAAAAGGAAGATACAAAACCATCTTGAATGCGAAGTGGTATTTATTCCGTGGGATAGGTATGAAATCTATGGGCATTCGGATGGGATTGTCAAGCCACTGTCGGATACGGCGGTGTTAATGACTAATTATCGAGATTATGATAGGGAATATTGTGAGGAGGTCGTGAAAAGGTTATCTAAAAAGTTTGAAGTTGAAATGTTGTCTTATGATGTGAAAAAGAAGGATTCTCGTAGCTGGGCATATATCAATTTTCTGACAGTTGGAAATCTCATCGTGTTGCCTGCTTTTAATATAGAGGAGGATGAGTTGGCATTATCTCAAGTGAAGCTATATTATCCGAATAGTGTAGTAGAACAGATAAATATAGCTTCTCTTGTAAAAGATGGAGGAGGGCTGAATTGTGTTACTTGGTGTAGGTATTGCGAGCAAAAGTGAGGGAAACTTATGCTATGATGAGTTGTGTGATGTATAAGTAAAAAAGTCACGTTTATACGGGATACTCCGCTAAGCGTGACTTGGAAATGAAAACAGTTATGGTGCAATTCTAAGCATAGGGTATCTATGCTTTAGAGTAGGATTCGCATATTTCTTTGGTAATTTTAGCAACCTGATCGATTGAAACCATGCCTGTATCGAAAGTGGCGTGGTAATTTCGTGCGTCGCCCCAATGCTGACCAGTGTAGTGGAAGAAGTGGTCTTGTCGTGCTTTGTCGATATTGGCAATTGTGTCGGGTGCTTGTGCAGAGGGGATACCGTACTCGGCAGTAGCTCGGTTTATCTTATGTGACATGTCGGCATAAAGAAATAAATTGATGGTGTTGGGACGGTTTTTCAGAATATAGTTGGCGCAACGACCGACGATTACACATGGCTTTTCGGAGGCTATGCGACGGATAACTCGACTTTGGGCTACAAACAAAGCGTCGTCGTATGAAAGGCTTCGGCTGAGTGGGGCCTCATAATCTTGCATAATCATTTGGTAAAGCAATGAGCTGGGGAGTTTCTGCTCGTTTTGTGAAATGAAGTCTTCGCTGAAATTGCTTTCCTTGGCCACCAATGTGATTAGTTCTTTGTCGTAAAAGGCGATGCCCAATTGCTTGGCTATCAGTTCTCCTGCCTGATGACCTCCATTTCCGTATTCGCGGGAGATGGTGATAACAAGCGGAAGGCTGGCTTCTGTTGCTGTAGGAGCGGTTGTTTTGTGGACTTCCGGTTCTGCCAGCCAGTGACGGACAAAGATCAGGCGGGGCATTATCAGACGTATAAATGGTCCTGTAATGAGTGCTGCAATGATAGTTCCTTCTCTAACTCCTTCGATACGGCCACTCAACAGCCATGAGCAGAGGGCGGCAATAAGTACCAGCGATACATCGAAACAGATTTTTATGTTTCCGAATTCTTTTTTGAAACGTAATGTGGCGAACTGTATGGTGTACTCGGCACTGATCATTGTTACGTCGGCAATTACTTCCAGACAGATTCCGAAGGCAAGTATCATGCAACCAATGACCAATGAGATGATTTTTACATAATAAAGTTGAGGTACGTAGCTGGCGGTTATCCACATGGTCAGGTCGGTGAAAACAGACAGGACGAAAGCTACCGGAAACTGCATCAGCAGTTCCATCTTTCGTTCCATAATGCCTTTTTTCCCCAATAGCAGCATTTGTAGACATATCAGGATAATAGTAAAAAGGAAAAAGTAACTACCTAAGGAAAGGGGGGTGTTGAGGCTTGCCACGTAGGGGACACTCGTTATCGGTGAAGTTCCCAAATCGGAACGGGTGATGATGCTTATTCCAAATGCTATGACAAGCAGTGAGATACCAAATACGAGGTATCGGCGCAGAAGTTCTGCTTTGCTTTTTGTGCGGTTTTCTTCCATGAATTTTTATTATTTAATTTGACTGCGCAAATTTCTTTAATTAAATTTGTTCCTAATCTACAGATTAAGAAATAAACAATGCAATTTACGCCACAAGATTCGGTAACAGAAAAGCGTATTTCCTTGATAGAGGAGGTACCGGCAGACGAGATTTTGACTAAGGTGACAGGGCGTGAGGAGGTCAGTCTGCATCCTCATACTCATAATCGTCATCAGATAATATATATATTGTCGGGGACGCTACATGTGGAGGTGGAGGAGAGTAGCTACTTTGTAACAGGACGTCACCTGATTTGGATTCCGCGTGGAGTGGAGCATCGACTGTCGAGCAATAATAGTCAGATATCGTTGCTTACCAGTTATTTTTGCATGGAGCATGCAGGGGAAGATTGTTTTGCCATTTATAAAACGGATGAACTGGTGGCTCGCAATTTGCAGTTTATCAGCAGGCATGAGCTTATTGATTGGAATCGTACGCCTGAAATTTTTGCTTTTGCAATGGGATTTTTTGGTGTGTTACCTCACATTTGTAAAAAGGCATCGTTTCCGGCTCAGCCGTTTATTATTCCTAAGGATGTTCGCTTGCTGCCTGTTCTGGATTATGTAAAGTCTAATTTAAATCAGGACTTGACTATTGAACGTGTGGCATCTTACTTTGGCTTTTCTGTCAGAAATCTGACTCGCTTATTTACTAATTCGGGAATACGTTTTGTGCATTATCTCAATTATCAGCGAATTGTCAGGGGGATTGAAATACTGACGGATGAGGCTATGAATATTGAGCAGACGGCTTATGAAGTGGGGTTCAATTCGCCTAACAGCTTTAGCCGGGTGTTTAAGCAGATAACTGGGGAATCGCCTTCTGAATATATCCGGAACCTTTAACACGTGAGATATGGATTACTGTTTGTTGTCCGGAAAATAAATTATCCGATTGGAATTTCGTCATATTTCATTGGGAAAGATTATCTTTGCAGCCGATTTTAAAATGCTTTTAAATATGGTTTCACAAGGTATATATTCGATTGTGTTATTGGTGTTCTCGAATATCTTCATGACATTTGCATGGTATGGGCACCTGAAAATGCGTGAAGAGTTCAGTTGGTTTGCTGCGTTACCGCTGATCGGGGTGATCGCTTTTAGTTGGGCAATTGCTTTTTTTGAGTATTGTTTGCAGGTTCCTGCCAACCGGTTGGGATTTAAGGATAGTGGCGGACCGTTCGACATCATGCAGTTGAAGGTGATTCAGGAGGTAATAACGCTTACTGTATTTACTGTCTTTTCAATGATTGCTTTTAAGATGGAGCTGAAATGGAATCATCTGGCTGCTTTCTGCTGCTTGATTCTGGCTGTATACTTTGTGTTTAAGAAGTAATTGAAAAGTTATTATTTTTCGCATTATAGAAAAAAGTGCGTCATGATTGTGATATCGTGACGCACTTTTTTTGTGATAGTTATTGTCAGTTCTGTTGTTCACGTAAGCGGCGGGTTTGCATTTCTACGTCGTATACGTTGTGATTTGTCTTATCTCGCTTTAAGAACTCCTGTCGGCGAATGGAATCTTCGGCTGCCCGCTGCCGGATATAGCGCTGGTAGTCGGGAAGTGCTTCGGGCTGACGTGGTTTGTCTTTTGTTTTTTTCTCCTGCTTTTCTGGTTGCTTGTCGGTCTGCGACGGTGAAATAGAGTCGGGCTGTGCTGTGTATACAGGCAGCAAGGGCATCGACTGAAAGGCTGGAGTGATTTCGGGAGCTTCCAGCTTCAGTGAATCGTTGTCCGGGTACAGATAACTGTCGTCGTAGGAAAGAATATCTTCGTCGGTATTATGGACTTGTGTACTGTCGGCTGATGATGGGTTGCTTGCAATATATTTATCGAGTCCGGCATGATCTTGCTTGGTTGGAATATAGTTGGCATATTTTTTCCAGGCAACGGCGTGGGTACGGTTGTGCTTGATAGCACGTCCACGCTTTGTCAGACTTTCGTACAGCAACTTGTCGAAGTCGACAGAAATGCTGACACCGGGACCTGCCGGAGAGTTGACATATAAGTATGTTTCACCGGGAACGGGCTTTAAATCTCTGCCATATTCTCTACGATGTTGTTGGTTAGGATTTATGTTCCAATATATCTTCCATTTTTTCTCGATGGTAGGCATGACATCGTATACGGGATTTTCTCCGAACTTTGTCCAAATTGTGTAGGGCTCAGCACGGATATAGCCTGTTATTTTCTTTACTCGTGTGGAGTCGATCATGCTGCGTGGCATGGACAGGTCCTCCTTAAACTGCATCCATTTCTTGTCCATCGGAGAGTCGAGTGGCTTGTATTGGTTTTCTTTGGGAGTAAAGTCAAACTGTATCATCTTAATGACATCTTCATTCAGCTTGATTTCTTCTTCTTTCTTTGTTGTCTGTGCAGAAAGTGATGTAGCCTCGGCTGCAAGGACCAATAAGCCTAAATATGTTGCTATGTGTTTTGTAGATGGCATAATGATTGCTTTATAAACCCTTTACTCTTCCGCCTTGCATCCATACTCTGCGGTAATAAGGTTCGTCCAGTCGGCTGACAATGACGCCGCGACTGGTACTGGCATGGATGAAGCGGTCATTTTTTAGATAAATGCCTACATGGGTAGCAGTACGTTTGTTTTTCCCATTATGGAAGAAGACAAGGTCGCCTTCCTGAAGTTTGTTTTTGCTTATTTTCCGGCAATTTGTTTTTCGCTGTTCGTCGGAATTGCGCTTTAAATGTTTGTGGTATACTTTCTTATAGATGTTGTATGTCAGTCCGGAACAGTCTACTCCTCTTTTTGTGTTGCCTCCGGCACGATAAGGGACACCTATCCACTGAGAGGATTCAATATACAGGCGATGGTTGTCTTCCATAGCTATATCCATGTCGAGGCGAATGGCTGCTTGAGCCAGTTCCCGGTAATCGTACCGGGGAGCACGAGTACCGCATGACGTAAATAGTATGGTACTCAGTATTCCGATGAGGCAGATAAGGCGAATGGGGTAGCTTGTTTGATACATATATTTGTTTGTTGACATTTGGACAAATATACAATAATCGGAGTAAATGAGAATGTATTTGACCGAACTGTGTGGGGATTTTTTGTTTATTTAAAAGGTTGCGGATGCTTATTTTAACGGGATTTAATTTTTAGTTCATGACTTTGGAGGCTTGCTTTGCTCCTTTCTTGGGGCATATACATAAAAAATCTGCAAGTTTCGATACGTATTGTATCTCTACTTGCAGATTGATTGGTAATGCTGTAATTTAAGTTATGAATGGATTCGTTATTTTGTTTATTAAAGTTTCTGTACTGCGATATAATGCTTTTGGCCTCTGCTTTCATTGGCATATACAAAAATTTCCGTTTGCTTGCCTGCTTGTAGTTCAATGTTGCCGGATGCTGTGATATTGTAATTGCCTTCGCTACATTCCATATAACCGAACATCATTCCATCTGTAATGGTTTGAGGTGGCATAATGGCTTTGAAGGAATTGGTACCATTCGCACACATATTTATAGTTGCTTTATTCCCTGTTTTTGTAAATGTTTTATTGTTCAGGTTTACATTAGCTTTATAATACATGTCTTTTAAGGTAAAGCTATATACTTCGTTAAATCCTTTGGGGGAAATTATAACTCTGCTCAGGCAATGGGAAAAAGATAAATTTATGTTCTCTTCATCCGAAGATGAAGTTGTATATGCTATCATTAAATCACTTGTCGTGTAATGATTGTATGCCGTTTGATCTGTCCAGACTTCGAATGTAAAATTGGAACTGGTTTTAGATGAGTAGGGGTATATTGCATAATAATATAACTTGCTACCATCTGAAGGTAATTCTATTCCGTTTCCCATAGGAGTGAACTTTGAATTTTCTATATATTGGTAGGGTATATTATTGGCATAATTAGTATAATTAATTTGTCCGGCTGTTATATATCCGTCATCTTTCATTGCAAAAACTCCAATTTGGTCACTGTTTTCAAATTTTGTATCAGAGGCTCTTGTTTGAGCCCCTGATGGGAAAAATGAAACGTAATCCTTTGGACTTTCTGGCATGTTTGTGTCAGTGGTACATGCTATGAGTGAACAGCAAGAAAGAGCAAACATAAGAGGAATGTTCCGTTTCATAGAATTTTATTTTTTTGTACTGAATATATCATATATAGCTTTTGAAGGAATAGATATAGATCTACTAGGCCATGAAGTGTTTATAGATAAACCGTCTTGATCTTTAAAGACTCTGAAAACGCCTTCTTTCATTAAAACCTCGTTAGGGTCATATCCCTTTTCTACCATAATAAAGGCATATTGTAAATTTTGGATGCCGCTTGCTGATTTGGTTCCTGAGATAACCAAAGCTGTTTTTGTATAAATGTCAGAACTTTCTCCTATTGTATTAAAAAATGCAGTAAAGTTGTTGCCACTGCCACTGATAAAAGCACCTTCACCTGTAGAATGACTATTTCCTGAAACTGACATGTTCTCATAGTCGAGGGTATTGTTGGTGAAATTTTGATTGCTGAGCTTAATATAATTGGAAGCAACGAGATCGCCCGGCTCATAGCCACCTGTACCTTCATCTTCACAATATACGGTAACAAACGGATCTACTAAATAGACTCCTTCTACGTTAGGTGGATTCACGCCATTATAAATCGTAATATATTTTTCCAGTTTCTCTCTTATGTCTGCCGGAACTACATCGTTGAATCTGTTATCTACTTCATCCCAAGGATTAATGTCACCTACAAATTCGACTATGGCTTTATCATCGTTGTATGATAGAGCAATTTCAGCTTGAACACCAGATCTTAATTCTAAGTTATTGCTGAGGCTTACGGAATATTCTGTATTTCCAATTTGTAAAGTAGCAAATAGGTCGTCTTTCAAGATTGTTTGTGGAGGAAGTATTACTTTGAAGCTATTGGTGCCGTTGTCTGTACAGATAACGTCTCCGCTAACTGAAGTGCTGGTAAAAGTCAGGTTGTTTAAATTGGCTGTTGCACTTACTTTGGCATTTTTTATGGTTAATAATCTATCACCAGATGGCCAGTTGTTTCCTGTAAGGTTAACAATTACTTTTGAAAGCCTATGGCTGAAATTAAGTTGTACAAGTGTAGATGACGTTGCTCCCGTGTGGGCAGTACAAAGATCACTTAGTGTGTAGTTATCACCACGTTGGTCATCTTGAACACGAAAGTTGAAGCTGCTGGATGCAGTAGAGGTATATGGGTATATAGCGTGGTAGAAATATTCTTGTCCGTCTTCTTCTATTTCTATGCCATTTGCCGACGTGAATTTTGTCCCATCATAGGTATATTTTACATTGTCGGCGTAGTTCCCTCTATCAGCGATAATTCCTTTGTCGTTAGATCCACTGGATGCAACTGCAAATACTCCGATTTGATCATTGGCGTCGAATTTTGTGTCTGTCGCTCTTGATGGTGCATTTAGTTGTGCCTGGAAGCTGACTATGTTGTCTATTCCTTCAGGTACTTCGTTCTCGTTTTCTACAACTTCATTCTTTCCACATGAAGATAATGCCATACTACCTATAAGTAATGACATAAAATAAACATTAACGCTTTTCATAGTATAATTGTGAATTAATAATTTATTTACAAATATATCCAAATGTAATGAAAAAAGAAAATTGTATGAGGCTCTTTTTGTACTAAAATGACATAGAGTGTTACTATGCTGTCAAAATTTGTTGATAAGAGGAGTGTAAAGATTATCAGATAGTTTTTATGTGAAATGACTTGATCTCTCTTTCCTTTAATGGTGGGGTAATTGTCCGTGTCATAATACTATGTTCTTAATATGTAGTAAATGATATGTTTTTAAATATTTACATTGTGCGTTTTATGCGTATTTATTATGTAGTAAAAAAAAGTGATATTTGTATATGATAAAAGCGTAACTGACAGTTTTTCCTGTTTCGTTACGCTTTCGTTTGAGCCATGGAAAATTATATAGCAAAATAGGTTTCCAGTTCGCTGCCGGCACTGCCATCGGTGTTATCTATATCTCGTATCAGTTTGCCGTGCTCCAAAAGAGCAATGCGGGTGCTGATGTCTATGGTGTGATTCAGGTTATGGCTGGATACGAGAATGGTTGCTCCGGTGGATTGGTTGTATGTTACCAGCAGTTGCTTTAAAGCTGATTGGGAGCTTGGGTCAAGAAAGTTGAATGGTTCATCTAATATAATCAGCTTCGGATTATTCAGCAAAGCTGCGAGTATGCCGACTTTCTGCTTGTTGCCGGCCGAAAGATTGCGAATCAGTTTTTTCTGTCCTAAGACTTCTCCATTCATGAATCGTTCGTAGGCTGCCAGTCGTTCGTCAACGGTCTGACGATTGAGGTTGCACATGCGTCCTACAAAATAGAAATATTCTTCGGGTGTCAGGTAATCTATCAGAAAACTTTCGTCCAAATAGGCTCCTGTAATTCCTTTCCATTGTTCGCTGCTGCTGACTTCGATTTCTCCGATACGGACGGAACCTTCATCGGCTTTCAGCAAGTCGAGCATCAGTCGGAACAGAGTAGTTTTTCCGGCTCCGTTGTTTCCTACCAGTCCGATGATTTCTCCGCTGTGGATGGTGTATTGTTCTATGTCGAGGACTACTTTGCTGCCGTAGGCCTTCTTGAGTTGGTTTATTGTTATGTCCATAATATTCTTTTTCTACATTAACGTGTGTTTCTGAATCCTTCCATGTTCTGGTATTTCCGTTTCATCAGTCGGATATAGATGTTTTGTATCCAGTACCGATGGGTAATGAATCCCAGCAAACCCAGTACGATGAGTGTAATGTAAGCAGTTGTTTCGTCGAGAAACAAGGTGAGTGCTTTGTTGATTAGAAGCGGAAGGCCGAAGGCGCATGTTATGATGAGCATTTGGTACATGTTGCTACCTCGCTGTTTGCCTATGGCACTGGTATTGAGTGGGGCAGTCTTGTCGTTGTAGACGGTCATTTGCATCATCATGGGGAATATGGCTCCCATTGTAAAGCACAGATAAGCTATCGACATGAGCAGAGGAATGGTGTCCATGTATACTGGTATGAGAATGAATAAGAAGGGAACAATCAGAAAGATGCATTGCAGATAGTACTTGGCTCGCAGCATATTGTAGAGGCTTTCCTTCCGGACCATCAGTCCGTCGATGTAGTTGCCTTCGAATGTCATAATACGGCTCAGTGTCATCAGTCCCAGTATGCAGTAGCAATACAGGCAGATGAAATTGTTCATGTAGCTGTTGTCGCCGTATACATTGCCGGCAAGAGCGATTGTGAACATACACATGATGAAAAAGAAGCCCCAGAACTGGCTGCGGGGTGCTTTGTTGCGGAGCAGCATTTTTAATTCCAGACGTAGGTATTCTCCTACATTGCCATAGCGGTCGAGAAAGCTGTAACTACTGATATGCTTGATTTTGACGTCTTCTGTTCGCGCAAGCTCTTTGTAGATGAGGTGTTGTTGTACCCGGTCGTTTATGTAGATAAGCAGACCGATGAGTACGATGATTCCGAGGAAAGCCAGCGGATTCCAGAGAATAAAGCCTTCTCCCCAGTTCATCGTCAGAGTGCTGACAAGTCCTGTTTCCGGCAGAAATTCCAATAACGCTAATATACCGTATACAAGAATACTCCAAAACAGGTGAATGAACTTATCTCGCTTGAGTACGCAGATCAGCATGCTCCAATAGCTGTTCATGACAATCATGAGCCAGATACCCAGAAGGTATCCCACTACACCGGTCAGCCCGTAAAAGCGTGTAATGCTTATCAGGGCAAAGGGTATAAACAAAAATAGCCAGAAGAGATTGATGGAACGAAATAGGTTCTCGGCCAGAAAAGCAAGTATGACTTTTTGCTTAGGAACCGGCAGCAAGAGATAAGGTTTAATTTCCTGTACAGGAGTGGGAAGCATGAAGCGTATCAGAAAGTCGAGAAACAGGATAATGATCAATCCTTGGTTGAGGATGTGGTAAGGTTCCATGCCAGGAAAGCTCTCTTGAAAAGCAGAGGGCAGCATAGCCCCTATAAATAGGAGATATGCTGCCCAGAATGCTATTCCGCAATACATGAAAACCTTTGCAAAACGGTTCTTTTCGAACATCGGACTTCGCCGTGCGGCAAGTTTCCGGTTTTTACGTATTTCGACGAAGAGCATAATTCATCAGGTTTGGAGTGTTACTTCGTATCGCCTGAAGTCATGCTTACTTCGATGCGGTTGTCTTGTGAGAAGAAATCTTTAGCAAATTGCTGAAGATCGGCCGATGTAATTTGATTTACAGTGTCGGCATATTTGGTTGCCATATCTGTATTTTCCCAGAAGTAGCTGTACAGGATATTCATCCAGTAACCGTTTTCTTTTTGGTTAGCTTCATAATTCTTCAGCATATATTCTTTTACTTTCTTCAGGTTTTCTGCTTTCGGACCGTTAGCAATAAAGTCATTGATACCTTTGTCGATCAAACCGCTCATCTTTGCGCGTTTTTCCGGATTAGTATCGAACGAGATTTGAAGAGTGGCTTCTGCTTTCGGGTACAAGCTGATGTCGCCTGATACACCTACTCCGTAAGATGCTCCTTCATCTTCACGAACAGTTTCTGTGTACTCCATGGTCAGCAGCTGAGAAAGCATGCTCATCATTAACTGGTTTTTCAGCGTGTATTCGCATTCACCGCTTCTGATAATACATACAGTAGCTTTCTGAGTCTGTAAATCTCTATGGAATACATTTTTGTGTTCACCCTTGCGGATGTCCAGATTTACATCACGGAAATCTTCTTTACGATTGATAGAAGGAAGAGAACCGAGGTATTTTTCGATAAGCGGAGTGGCAGTAGCCTGATCGATGTTACCTACGAAAATGAATGTAAAGTCGCTTGCATCTTTGAAGCGGTCTTTATACATATCCATAATCTTCTGGTAGTCGGTTTTGTCGACCATATCAGCTTTGATACGTAATATACGAGGATTGTCACCATATAATTCTTTTCTCAAGGTATCACTCAAAGCAACATTCGGGTTGACTTCCATATTAGCGAGCTGTGCTTTCAGACGACTCTTGTATGATTCGAATGCTGTAGAATCCATACGTGGGGCTGTAAAGCTGAGGTAAGTCAACTGCAACATTGTTTCCAGATCTTTTGGTGAGCATTTACCTGATACTGATTCTGTCAGTGTATTGACTGAAGCAGAAGCTGAGGCTACTTTTCCTGATAATACTTTCTGTAAGTCGACTACATTGAAGTTGCCCAAACCTCCCAGACCAGCAACGTCATTGATTTGTTTGAACTGCAAGGCATCTTTTTCATCGAACAGTGAAGTACCACCACGGCTGAATGAAGACATTCTGATTTCGTCTGCTTTGAAGTTAGTCGATTTCAGAATAACACGTACACCATTGTTCAGTGTAAGGATAGTCGATTCGAACGGGCCTTTTTCAGTCTTGATTACCTTACCTCCTGCAGGAGTTTCTTTCATCAAAGGTTCATTAGAAACTTTGTCGACATATGGTTCCAGTTTTTCAGCCTTTACGTCGGCAAGTACCTTTTTTATGTCATTTTCTGTAGGAAGTTTTACTTCCGGTTTGTCGGGACAGAATAAAGTTACGACTGTATTACTGTCGGTAACCAGCGATTTCAGCAATTGATTTACATTGTCGAGAGGAATATTCGGCACAATCTGTGTCATGAGTGCATATTCGTCTTCAATGCTTGGAATAGGATCGCCGTTGATGAAGTTTGATACATACTGGCTTACAAACTGATTGCTCTTCATCTTGTCGCGTTCATTGTAAGCATTTTCTATAGCACGCAGGTAGTCGGCTTTCATTCGGTTATATTCACCTTCTGTAAATCCGAACTGACGTGCACGCTCTATTTCACGCATCAAAGCAGACAGCCCTGTTGCGATTCCGTCGTCTTTACAGATAGCTACACCTACAAATGCTTTCTTTGTCTTGGCAAGAACAAAATCATTGTCTTCTACTCCGGCATTGATGAATGGAGGAGTGGCGGTCTGGGTAAGTTCCTGAAGACGGGTGTTCAGCATGCTTGAGATAGCGCCGGTCATGTAGTTGTATACCAGATAGCCGACAGTATTCTTCATTTCTTCGGGGAACGGGTCGTGCTTATGGTATACATATACTTGATTAATTTGCTGCTCCTTATCCTTAGCAATAGCAATAATTGGTTCCTTGTTGTCGGGAACGGGGAAATATTTGCGTTCTGCTACATCTTTCGGCATTTTGATTGGGCCAAATATTTTCTTGATTTTGGCTTCAATCTGGTCTACATCAATATCGCCGACAACAATCACTCCCTGCAAATCGGGACGATACCACTTTTCGTAATAATCGCGCAGGTCTTGATAAGGGAAGTTGTCTATGATATCCATTGAGCCGATAGGAAGGCGGTAGGCATATTTACTTCCTGCAAACATTTTAGGGAATATGGTATCGTACATACGCATCATAGCACCAGTACGTGTACGCCATTCTTCATGTATAACGCCACGTTCCTTATCTATTTCTTTCGGATCAAGAGTCAGGTCATCGGCCCAATCGTGTAAAATCAGTAAACAAGAATCGATGATACCGTCACGGATAACTGGTACGTTGTCGATATTATATACTGTTTCATCGATAGCAGTATAGGCATTTAAGTTGGTACCGAATTTCACGCCAATAGATTCCAAGTATTCGCGTAAAGCATTCCCGGGAAAATTGGTTGTACCATTAAAGCACATGTGTTCCAAAAAGTGAGCCAGACCACGCTGGTTGTCTTCTTCCAAGATAGAACCTACTTTTTGGGCAATGTAGAAGTCGGCTTGCTTTTCTGGTAGCGCATTGTGGCGAATGTAATAAGTTAAACCGTTATCTAATTTACCAATACGAACATTCGGATCGGTTGGGAGAGGAGGCATCTGTTGTGCACAGACTGTAACGGTTCCTCCTATCAGGATGATAGCGGCAAATGTTTTTTTTATGAAACTTCTCATAATTAAATATGTATTTTAGTTAACTTCTATAGTTTAGAGTAAACCTTTGGCAGACAGATAACGTTCTGCCTCAATTGCTGCCTTGCAACCACTACCGGCTGCGGTGATAGCCTGACGATAATGTGGATCGGCTACATCACCTGCTGCAAATACACCTGGAACGCCTGTTCGCGGTGAGTTTCCTTCTGTAATGATATAGCCTGTTTCGTCTGTTTTAACCCATGGCTTGAAGATGGCAGAATTTGGCTGGTGACCGATAGCCAGGAAGAAACCGTCGATAGCTATGTCGTAACGTTCTTCGTCTGCTTCACCCATTCGCTTTACAACGTGCATGCCTTCTACACCATCTGTACCATAAAGTCCAACAGCATTATGCTCAAATAATACTTTAATGTTCGGATGATTCAATACACGTTCCTGCATAATTTTGGATGCGCGTAAGAACGGCTTACGAACTACCAGATATACTTGGCGAGCAAGTCCTGCAAGATAGATAGCTTCTTCGCAAGCTGTATCACCTCCACCTACTACGGCAACGACCTTTTTGCGGTAGAAGAATCCGTCGCATGTTGCACATGCACTGACACCCATACCGGCATATTTCTTTTCATCTTCCAATCCCAGATATTTGGCTGTTGCTCCTGTAGAGATAATAACCGTATCTGCTGTAATTTCTTTTTCGTCATCAATCATGAAATGGTATGGAGCCTGGCTTAAGTCTGCCTTCGTTACGATGCCGTTGCGAATGTCTGTACCAAAACGTTCTGCCTGTTTGCGCAAATCGTCCATCAGTACAGGACCTGTTACGCCTTCCGGGTAACCGGGAAAGTTTTCAACTTCTGTAGTGATAGTAAGTTGTCCACCTGGTTGGATTCCTTCGTAGAGGACAGGAGAAAGATTGGCACGACTGGTGTAAATGGCCGCTGTGTATCCGGCTGGTCCTGATCCGATGATCAGACATTTTACATGTTCTGTTGTCATATTAAAATTGAGAAATTAAAAAAATTATATATTCATTTTTATTAATTGAACAAAGATACTTCTTTTTTCGTTTGGATAGACGTTTTTGACAGCAAACTAAGCTATAAAGAAACATTTTTTACGAAAGAAGCCCCGTCGGACTTTCGGCGGGGCTTCTTTATCGTTTCTTTAGTGGATTTATCGCATATCTATAATTTCTGCATTGGGATATTTTTTTGCATCGAAACGGAAATTAGTAATGTTTAGGTTACGATGTGTTTGATAGGAGGTTATATTGAAATCCTGTATATTTCCGTTGGATAGTTGAACACCAATGTATATCGGTTCATAGTTGGTTGATATGGAAAGTGTAATTGATTTGATTTCTCCTTTTTGTCGTGGGGTAAGAACTATTTCTTGTCCTTGTTTCCCGTTACGTGTTTTGGTTCCTGTGTAGCGATAGTTAAACAGGGCTTTATACGATGTTATCAAAGCATATGGGTTGACGCTTTGTAATTCTTCAGCGGAGGGATTGGATACAGTTACTTCCTCATTTTGTTGGGCATAACTCCACTGGGTTTTCCCATCGAACCAACTTTTTATTCCGGCGCAGTCAAGATAGAAGCAAGATCCTTTTAGTAGGAGTGTCCCTTTTTGTGTCCCTCCAAAAGTAAGGGCTATGCCTCCAGCCTTTTGATAGGCTGCTGCTGTTTTATCCAGTATGGCTTGGGCTTTTGTGTCCTTTTGTCCAAACACAACCGATACACATGTCGTAAATACCAGTATAAAGAAATAAATACGTTTCATAGTTGTTGTTTTATTAGTTCTTTAAATTACTCATACGCATATCCAGGTCATTTTCATCCATGCAGAGGACATCGCGTGCTTTACTTCCGTTAGCAGGTCCTACAATACCTGCACGTTCCAGTTGGTCCATGATTCTTCCGGCGCGATTGTAACCTATGGAGAATTTGCGCTGGATAAGTGAGGTTGAACCCTGCTGATGATAAATGACCAGTCGTGCAGCTTCTTCAAACAAGGGGTCCAGCCTGTTCATGTCCACATCTGCGGCAGCACTGCTTTCTGCATTTTCATCTACATATTCAGGTAATAAGAAAGCTGTAGGGTAGCCCTGTTGACGGCTGATGTATGCAGCTATTTTTTCTACTTCTGGAGTATCGACAAAAGCACATTGTACACGTACTGGGTCATTGCCTTGCAGATAAAGCATATCACCTTTTCCTATTAACTGCTGTGCACCCGGTCGGTCAAGAATAGTACGGGAGTCCATCATTGATGCTACACGGAAAGCAGCACGAGCTGGGAAGTTGGCTTTAATAGTACCAGTTATGATGTTGGTTGTCGGACGCTGGGTCGCGATTATGGCATGTATACCTACAGCACGTGCTAACTGGGCTATACGGCAAATAGGTAATTCTACTTCCTTTCCAGCTGTCATAATCAAATCGCCGAACTCATCGATAATGATGACAATATATGGCATGAAACGGTGTCCGTTTTCCGGGTTCAACTGTCTATTGATAAATTTGGCGTTGTATTCTTTTATATTACGGCAGCCTGCCTTACGTAATAGATCATAACGAGTATCCATTTCCACACACAGTGAGTTGAGGGTCTGGACTACTTTTGTTACATCGGTGATGATAGCATCGGATGCATCGGGTAACTTTGCCAGAAAATGTTTCTCGATAGGTGCATAGATAGCGAACTCAACTTTCTTCGGGTCAATAATGACAAATTTCAGTTCACTGGGGTGCTTCTTGTAAAGCAGTGAAGTTACGATGGCATTCAATCCTACAGATTTACCCTGTCCGGTAGCACCTGCTACCAGCATATGTGGTGCTTTAGTAAGATCTACCATAAAGACTTCGTTGGTAATAGTCTTTCCTAAGGCAACGGGTAGGTCGAAGGTTGTTTCCTGGAACTTCTTGCTTGCCAGAATGGAACTCATCGGTACGATACGAGGATTTGCATTCGGTACTTCGATACCGATTGTTCCTTTACCTGGGATGGGGGCTATAATACGAATACCCAACGCCGAGAGGCTAAGAGCAATATCGTCTTCCAGATTACGTATTTTAGAGATGCGCACTCCTTCGGCTGGAGTTATTTCATAAAGAGTAATGGTAGGACCTACACTTGCCTTGATAGAACTTATTTCAATGCCAAAGCTACGCAATACTTGGATAATACGGTTTTTGTTGGCATTTTGCTCTTCCATATCAATAGTAGGCTCATGGTCTCCGTATGAGTTAAGTAAGTCCAGCGTAGGAAATTTATAATGTTCCAAATCCAGACGAGGATTGTAAGGCTGATTTATATTGCCCTGATATTCTTCATCTTCTTCTTTGTGTTCGGTGTTTATTTCAAAGGCTGGTTCATTATCTTCAATTTCTTCTTCGATATCGGATAATGGTTCAGAAACAGGAATTGTTTCTTTAATCGGTGTGGATTTTACATTTTCCGTCTGGTGAGGAAGAGATTTTTCTATCGGGTCAAGTTCAATTTCTACCGGCTGAGGATCTTTATATTGTTCTGGTTCTGCTTGAATAGGTTTTTCTTTTTCCTCTTCTTCTTGAGTTCCTTTTTCTTCAGAAACCGTTTCTGCTTTTTGTTCCTCCACCTCTTCTTTATCCGCTTTTTCGTCTTCGGTTGTCACTACTTTATTATCTTTATTGTCGTCGTTCCCCTCTTGACTCGTTTTGTTTCGTTTGGGGAGAGATGGATGGAGGGCTTTACGTACTACATCGATTGTACCTTTAGTGAAAAATATACCGATAAATATACCTGTCACTAACAGGAGGAGAACAAGACCGGATGCTCCTACCTGAGAGCAAATCCATCTGCTGGCATTGTAACCGTGCAATCCTCCCGGGTAAAGAAATGAGTCTTCAAATGAGCCGCCGAATGCAAAGCCTAATGTTATGGAGAACCAGATCATCAGTGCCGTACAAGAAACGAACCATTTCCACAAAGTAAATTCGTATGCTTTCATCAGCTTCATTCCAGCAACGATTAAAAAGATTATGATGAAATATGCAGGAATACCAAAACAATCATTGATAAGGAACTGGGATAATTGGGCTCCCCGTGCTCCTGCATAGTTTTGTATGCGGTTGCCTGTCTCCAGTAATTCCCCTGGATCTGGATGCGACAGAATACTTTGATCGTTTCCTCCTGTAAAGAAGAAGGAACTGAATGCTAACAGCATGTACACGCCAAAGATGACGCATAGCAGGCCAATAATGAAATGGATGGTTTCGCCTTTGATGGCTGTCACTACTTTGTTGGGTATGCCAAACTTCCCTTCACTGGGCTTGTTATCTGTTTTTTTCTTCATGATTCTTATTCAATGTTCAAATTTGAACGCAAATGTACGAATATTTTTTGAACCCGTCAGTTGCCTCTGCTTATAATAAATTGTGGAGAATTATTTTTTTTCGTACCTTTGTCGCGAAATTCGTTTAATTATGGAAAAGAGTAATACCCCGATTATATTTGATAAAAATACCGTAGAATTTGTGACTGTTGCGGCAGAATTTTGTGGTTTTCTGGAGCGCGTTACTGAAACAAAACGGCGTACCTTTGTCGATAAGGTGCTTAAATTGCTGCCTTTGTTGTATTTAAAGGCTTCTTTATTGCCGGAGGGCGAGCGTATTGATGAGTTTGACCCTGAAACTTTTGTGACGGAGGGAGATTACGAACGTATTCGTGCCGGAGTAGCGGCACTGATGGGAGCAAAAGATGATTATCTGGACGTGTTCCTGGATGACATGGCTTATAGTGACACTCCTATCAAGCAGAATATTTCCGAAAATTTGGCAGATATTTATCAGCCCTTAAAGGATTTCATTTGTGTATATCAGTTAGGATTTGATCAGACCATGAATGATGCGTTGGTAATCTGCCGTGAACATTTTGCTGAATTTTGGGGACAACGTTTGGTGAATGCCATGCGTGCATTGCATGATGTGAAATACAGCAAACATCCCGATGATGAAGATGAAATGGACGACGAAGATGAAAATATGGCTTCTCCGTTTGATGCTGATGCCGGATATAGTGAGGACGATTTATACGAGGGACTGGAGGCTGGTGAAGATGATGGCTCAGGAGATCGTTGGGAGTGATTTACATGAGGAAAAATAAATGCATGGTTGTATTACATAATAAAATATCAAAACAGGATGTAGCTACGTTACCCAAAGTAAGTTTCGAGGGACGTATCTTCGTTATTAATACGGAAGCTGATGCCCGTAAAGCTGTCGATTATCTGAATACTCATTCTATTGTGGGGGTGGATACAGAAACACGTCCTTCGTTTCGTAAAGGAACAACGCATAAAGTCGCTTTATTACAGATTGCGACTCATGATACGTGTTTTTTGTTTCGGTTGAATCGTTTGGGCTTACCTGATTTTCTGGAAGAGTTTTTACAGAATGATGTTTTGAAAGTAGGTCTTTCACTGAAGGATGATTTTGCAATGCTTCGTAAGCGGAATACCAAAGATCCTCGAACAGGAAATTGGATTGAACTACAAGATTATGTTCCTCGCTTTGGTATAGAAGAAAAGAGCTTGCAGAAGATATATGCGCTGTTGTTTGGAAAGAAAATTTCAAAGACTCAACGTTTGTCGAACTGGGAGGCAGAGGTTCTGACTGAAGCCCAGCAAGCTTATGCAGCAACCGATGCGTGGGCCTGTGTGGAAATTTATAATTATTTGGACGATTTGCGTAGTACAGGATGTTATGAAATCGTGAAAATAGTGGAAATAGAAAATAACTAATTAAGATAATAAACGTGTCGTATAAAAAAGTATATCTGAAACCCGGTAAGGAAGAATCGTTGAAACGCTTTCATCCGTGGGTGTTTTCGGGTGCTATTGCTCGTGTAGAAGGTGAGCCCGAAGAAGGAGAAATAGTAGATGTGTATACATCGAAAAAAGAGTTTATCGCATGTGGTCATTTCCAGATTGGAAGTATTGCTGTGCGTGTATTATCGTTTGTGCAGGAAACGATTGATCATGCTTTCTGGGTGCGTAAGCTTAGTGTGGCAAAGGATTTGCGCGTGGCTTTGGGGTTAATAGGTAATCCACAGAACAATACATATCGTTTGGTACATGGTGAAGGTGATAATTTGCCGGGACTGATAATTGATGTATATGACCATACGGCTGTGATGCAGGCTCATTCGGCCGGTATGCATGTATATCGCATGGAAATAGCAGATGCCTTGTCGGAGGTTATGGGCGATGTTATCCAGAATATTTATTATAAATCGGAAACTACATTACCGTTTAAAGCTGATTTGCTTTCTACGGAAAATGGATTTATTAAGGGAGGTAGTCCGGAAAATGTGGCTATGGAGAATGGCTTGAAATTCCATGTGGACTGGCTGAAAGGACAGAAAACCGGTTTCTTTGTGGACCAACGTGAGAACCGTCATCTGTTGGAACGATATGCAAAGGGACGAAATGTTCTGAATATGTTTTGCTATACAGGTGGATTCTCTTTCTATGCCATGCGAGGGGGAGCCAATCTGGTACATTCTGTTGATAGTTCGGCTAAAGCTATCGATCTAACCAATGAAAATGTTGAGCTGAATTTTCCAGGAGATCCTCGTCATAAAGCTTATGCTGAGGATGCATTTAAGTTCCTCGATCGTATGGGTGACCAGTATGATTTGATTATTCTTGATCCTCCTGCTTTTGCCAAGCATCGTGATGCCTTACGTAATGCGTTAAGAGGATATACGAAGTTGAATGCAAAAGCTTTTGAGAAAATCCGTCCCGGAGGTATATTGTTTACATTCTCTTGTTCACAGGTCGTAAATAAGGAAAATTTCCGTAATGCTGTATTTACGGCAGCAGCTCAGAGTGGACGAAGTGTACGTATACTTCATCAGTTAACGCAGCCGGGAGACCATCCCGTAAATATTTATCATCCGGAAGGTGAGTATCTGAAGGGATTAGTACTTTATGTAGAGTAATTACAGTCGTTTAATTGATATATGACGGGTATGGATTTAACAGCTTTTAGTATTGATCCATACCCGTTTGTTATTGTTGTTACTCTTTAGTTATGGGACTATTTGTATTCGATTGGTGATGTGCCCATTATTTTCTTAAATATCAGATTAAAATATCCTATATTGGAATAGCCTAATTGGCAAGCAATAGAATACGGGGTATCCTTTCCTTTCAATAACATTTTTCGGGCTGTTTCCAGACGCTTAAATTGGAAGTATTCTTGAAATGTATTGCCGGTTTCAAATTTGATCAAGTCGTTGAAATAGGCAGTAGACAAACCTAAGTTCTCTGCGCATAGTTCAGACGTAGGCAGTGTACCCTCACGTAATTTCCCGGAATCAATATATTGATTAAGGAATCTTTCCATCTTTTCGAATATGATTTTGTTCTTGTTTTCCCGAGTGATGAATTGTCGTTCATAATACCGGGTACAATAATCAAATAATAACTCAATGTGATGTGACAAGATTGTACTGCTATAGGTGTCGATAGGGTGCCGTAATTCGTCTTCTATATTTTCGAGGCAGCATATTATTTTAGTCGTTTCTCGTTGTGAGAGATGTAAGGCCTCTTCTTCATGGTAAGCAAAAAAAGTATAGTTCTTGATATGGTTCTTTAACGAAGTTCGGAACAATAAGTCGGGATGAAATGCAAGCAGATAACCTTTATCGGGAAGGGGGTGGCTTTTACTCATGCGGAATATTTCTCCGGGAGCAAGAAAAAACATTGTAGCGTTGGAATAGTCATAATGTTTTCGTCCGCAACAACAGTCGTCCGGGCATTCTTCTATTAGAAGGACTGCATAAAATTCGAACTTCACAGTATCTTGTTTCAGATTGGGATTAGCGAGATTGATAATACTTACCTGAGGGTGTAATGTCTTGCATCCCAAACAATGGTTACATTCATATACTGTTTTGAAATCTAACATTGTTGCTTTTATTAGGTATTTTTATGCATGTCTGTTATTTTGTGTGCGATACTCGTTTGGAGTACATCCTACTCGTTTCTTGAACAGACGACACAAGTGCTGAGGGTATTGGAATCCTAATGAGTAGGCAACCTGACTGACGGTTTCTTCCGAATCGGAGATGCGCTCTTTAGCCAGTTCTATAAGTTTCTCTTGAATGTATTCTTGTGGGTTTTTCCCCGTTTCTTTTTTCAGCATGTCACCAAAATAATTGGGTGAAAGGCATAACTTGTCCGCAAAATATTTAACAGTTGGTAGTCCGTTCTGTTCTGCAAGCGTACCCTCAAAATATTCATTGAGGAGTTTCTCAAAGCGTGTCAGTGCATCACTGTTGATTTTACTTCTGGTCGTGAATTGTCGTTCGTAGAATCTCATACAGTAGTTTAGTAGTAGCTCAATGTGATTCACTAATAGTACTTTACTGTGTTTATCAATGCCATATTCCAGTTCCATTCGGATTATTTTCAATAAATCTTCTATGATATATCTTTCTTCAGCCGATAGATGCAGTGCTTCGTTTACTTCATAAGAGAAGAATGTATATTTTTTTATGTTTTTGCCGAGTGCTGTTCCCCGTAGCAAATCTGGATGGAAAAGAATTCCAAGTACATTTAGTTGTATACGCTCTGTGTTCAATGTCGTTTCTGTAGTCTGACCAGGAGCGAAGCAAACAACAGTTCCTTCTTGATAGTCATAAGTTTGGCGTCCGTATTTAATGTCGCATGCTTTTCCCATTTTCAGATACAAAGCATAAACGCCGTAATTCCAGTGGGTGTAGGTCATTTTACGGGTAGCTTTGTTCAGGTCGATGACGCTGACTAATGGATTTAATGTTTCGAGCCCATATAGTTGGTTGTATAAATCTACACTATTTAAATTGAGAATCTTATCCATAAGGCGATAGTTATTTCAAGACAAAGATAGGATAAAGTTTATACATCTGTATAACCCCAATTACAGATTGTATAACCGATGTTACAGATTTAAATCTACTTTAAAATGGAATAAAATGATTCCGTAATTCAGGTTATAACATCTGTAATTTATCTACAGGGCAGTTACTCTTTTCTTCTGAAATTTGCCTTGTTGAAAAATAGAAACTAATAATGATAATATGGCTAAAAAGATTTTGATTTTATCATCTAGTCCGCGTCGTGGTGGAAATTCTGATACTCTTTGTGATGAATTTATGCGTGGCGTAGTGAAAAGTGGAAATACTGCAGAAAAGATTTTTTTGCGCGATAAAACAATCCATCCTTGTTTAGGCTGTAGTGTTTGTAGTCTATACAAAAAACCTTGTCCGCAGAGTGATGATGCAGCTGGAATAATCGGTAAGATGCTGGAAGCTGATGTGATTGTTATGGCTACTCCTGTTTACTTTTATGCAATGAGTGCACAGATGAAAACATTGATAGACCGTTGTTGTGGTTCTTATATTGAAATGAAAAATAAAGAATTTTATTTCATTGCGACGGCGGCCGAAGATGATAATACGATTATGGATAGGGTTGTCGATAATTTTATGGGTTTCTTAGATTGTCTGGAGAACCCGGTTGTAAAAGACACTTTGTTTTGCGGTGGGGTGTGGCATGTAGGAGAAATAAAAGGCAAACCTGTCTTGGATGAAGCTTATAAGATGGGGATGAATGTATAATGAATCAATTATGTAGCGATGAAAGAAAAAATAATATATATAGTTTGTTTTATATCTATGATTATGAATACACTTTATGCACACGAGAATGAGAAAACTTTTCCGTTAAGTGATAAGGTAACGGTGGAAAGTGTTCGTTTTAAAAATCGTTTTGGCATTACATTGGCTGCCGATTTGTATAAGCCTAAACAGGCTGAGGGTAAACTCCCGGCGATAGCAGTTAGTGGTCCTTTTGGGGCGGTGAAGGAACAGTCATCAGGACTATATGCTCAGACTATGGCTGAGCGAGGATTCTTGGCTATAGCCTTTGATCCTTCTTATACAGGGGAAAGTAGTGGGGAACCTCGTTATGTTGCTTCTCCTGATATTAATACAGAAGATTTTTCAGCGGCAGTTGATTTTCTCTCTATTCGCGATGATGTGGATCCTGAACGGATTGGAATTATTGGAATTTGTGGCTGGGGAGGAATGGCTCTTAATGCTGCTGCCATAGATACTCGCATTAAGGCTACTGTGACTGTAACCATGTATGACATGAGCAGGGTTAATGCCAACGGATATTTTGATTCGATGGATGAAAATGCTCGATATGAACTTCGTAAGAAGTTAAATGCGCAGCGTACTATTGATGCACGAAATGGTTCGTATGCACGTGCCGGTGGTGTGGTTGACCCTCTGCCGAGTGATGCTCCTCAGTTTGTGAAAGATTATTATGATTATTATAAAACGAAACGAGGTTATCATAAACGTTCTCTCAATTCGAATGGCGGCTGGAATATTACTTCGGCACTTTCGTTTATCAATACCCCTTTGCTGACTTATAGTAGTGGGATTCGTAGTGCGGTATTGATGATTCACGGAGTTTAGTAGATGACAAAAAAATAAAATTCTATTGTTAAGTATTTAATTATCAATAGATTATATTTGCAAAAGTCCCTGAAAGTCAGTAACTTTAAAGAAAAG
>NZ_DBMACV010000046.1:0-26715 GCF_057861905.1 Phocaeicola sp.
GTTGTTAATTTGTAATTAATTGTTTGTCAGACTTAAATATACAAAATAATTCGGTGATTACCAACTTTTAAAGATACTTTCTTATCCCGAACTCACGTAAAGCTTATTCCGAAGTTATTAAGAGCGTTAATTGTGCTTTGTGGATTATTGTGTACAGTGTCGTGCACCAATCAGGAAGATTCTATCGAAGCAGATGCAGTTGAAAAACTATTAAGTATTAATGGAGGGAGTGAAACGTATACGGTGAACAATGCGGAGAAAACTGGCTGGCAGATTACAGCTTGTCCGGAGTGGATTACTCCTGTCCGTATGTCGGGTTCGGCGTCCGACGATATTCAGCTCTATGTAGAGAGTAATGCTCATCAGGCTTTACGAACAGGAGAGGTTAGGGTTGCCTATGCCAATGGAGTTAGTCGCACGACTCGTGTCGACCAGTCGAACGAAGCACCGGCTTTCAGTTTGCAGCGTTCGTATGCCGTAGGCTGGAGTTTCGACGTGCGTACCTATATGGATAGCCGTGGACTGAAGGAGCAGATTTTCAACACTCAGAAGATATGCAATGCCGACCCTGATATGTATTGTGTAGAATCAAGTTCCGGAAGTGAACTGAACTACTATTATGGTGAGAGTGGTTCCGATTTGTCGAAGGACATGTCCGGTAAGCTGGATCTTGATGGTAAGTATAATTTGTTCAGTCTGAACCTTCAGGCTTCGTTTGGAAAATCTGCACTCGATAATTCTAAACGTATATTCTCGTGGATACGTAATGTATATACTCAGCAGATGGTGTACTTGAACCAGTTGGATCTGGAAGAGGCTCAAAGTGCCGGATGGTTTACAGCCGACTTTGCAGCCGAACGTAAGAGAGTAATCAGTAGTGGAGGCAGCGATGAGGCTATTCGTCTGCTGGTAGAACGCTATGGTACTCATGTCATACTTCAGTCGTTGCTGGGTGGGTGTTATGATTATTATTATTCATCGGTTGTAGAACAGAGTACCGATAATCTGAATGTTCAGGCTGCAATCGAGTTCGGGTTCAGTTCGAAATTCAAACTCAATGCCGATGCTACTTATAAGGACGATTTCGAAAATCTGAGCAATGAAACCATCGAAAAGTTTTCTGTAAAAGGTGGAGATGCCATAACACTGGCCAATGCCGTAGAGTCTGGAACGGTGACAAGCGAAATGACGGATGCATGGCTGGCATCGCTGCGTGAACAGAATAAACTGGAACTTATTTCGTTTAAAATAACTCCTATTTCTGCATTGTTTCCCGACGATGTAGCCGAAAAGATTGACAACTATATGGAACGTATGTATTATAAGGACATCAATGTGACACGTTCCGTCGATAACATGAATAATTAAAATTAAGATAATAAACAGTATGAAAAATATATTGTCGAAATCTCGTTTCTTCTGTTTGCTGTTGCTGGTAGCATTTGTCTTGTCGGCGTGTTCGGATGATAAGATCACCGCGCCGGGAACTGCGGGAGAAACTGACCTGCAAAAAGTAGAACTGAAGCGTGTAAGTAACTTTTTCGATTTGAATCTGCCGGTTACGGGCGATTGGACGGTTGTCTACGCTCCCGACTGGGCACTGCCAATGGAAGAGAAGGGACACTCGGGAGAAGTTGTCCGTTTGTTTGTAGAAAGCAATGACGAGGAACAGGATCGTACCGATACACTGAAAATTGCAATGGACAATAATACCGAACTGAAAATTGTACTGATGCAGCACGGTATATTCAGCGATGATGAAAATGGTAGCTCGCTCGAGTATGAGGATATGAAACTGACTTATGGGGTGGGTTTTTGCGTAGATGTACTGAAAAAACCGGACAATGGAAAATATAAATTGCTCTCGAATACTCCTTTGAACTTTAAGAAGCTCATTGCGGCACTCAGCGCAGCTGGAGAGTCGGATGCACTCTATAAGGAGGAAAACTATTATTCTCGTACCGAATCGGTAACCGGAAACAGTACACTGGCCATAGCCAACCAGTTGTCCATCAATGCTGGTATAGAAGTTGGTATATCGGCATTCAAGGGATCGGTAGAAGGAGGATATAGTAAGGACGTGGCTAACAATGAGCGCGTTTCTTATGCCATGGAAGAAATACAGCACATTGTGGGTTCACGATATATGCGGGCTGGCATGTTGCGCTATCTGGCTTAAAACGGTAGTGACATCTTTCAGAAAACATTCCTGAAGTATACCGAAAAACTGAAGGAGAATCCCAATGACGTGGCTACGATGAAGCAGATTCTCAATACGTACGGAACACACATCATTACACACGGTACACTGGGAGGTGAATTGAAACTTTCTATGCAGATGAAGGTGACTGATGGTACTTCTGACAGTGATATACATGCTGCACTCGGATTGGGTGTCAAGGTTATCGATGTAAGTGGGGAGTTCACAATGAGTGAAAAAGAAAAGACGATAGCCAACAATACGACTATTTCGCTTGTAACTTACGGAGGTAGCAACGTCTATACCATTGCTCCGGGAACGACTTTCCAGCAGTTCCAGCAGACCGTTAAGGATAAGGATAAGCTGGATGCTTGGGTACAGACCATTCAGGACGGCAGTCAGTTGGCACTTATCGATATCGTAACTACTCCTATCTACGAGCTGATGCCTACCGAGGAATCGCGTACGGCACTGCGTAATTATTTGATAGGTGATTATCAGAAATCAATTTATGCCGATGATGAAGCGTATACCGGACCCAATCTGTACATGGTACACGGATACGATGTCAGTAGTAATGTTGCTGTAAAGAGTGAGCTGTATATTCCTGAAATTGATGTCAGACTGGAGGCATACCGGAAAATCATTCCGGAATTGTCGGATGAGTATATTACTGTAATCTATTCGGGTACCAAGGATAATATGAACTATGACAGTGGTTTCTTTGTCGGGAATAAGTCACTTAAGCCTTGTAAGTTCCGTTATGCTAAAAATGGCGAGTTCACTACTGAAGTTTTTGATCTTTTGCAGGAAGGCTCTATAACGGAATTGTACGTAGATGCTACGGGGGATGTGACCATTGCTCCGAAAGGTGCGGAGGATATGTATCAGGATTTGACGTTTACCAATAAGAGCGTAGACATCACAATGGCTGACGAAGATTTCCGGATCACGGAAGACATGTCGGTTACCGGACAGACAGAAAAATCTCTGATTCTGGCAGATGGGGTTACTCTGACATTGAATAAACTGAAACTTTACAATACGATACAATGTGAAGGCAATGCCCGGATCATATTGTCAGAAGGTTCAACAAATCTGATTAATCTTTCTGAACGACCCGATCTGGCAGGTATAAAGGTTGGGCCCAGTGGTAAGTTTGTTCTCAGTGGCAATGGAAGCCTTGAAATTATTACTGGAGAACATGGTGCCGGTATAGGCTCCTGCTATAATAAAACTGCAGGTACTACTTATGGGGATATAGAAATTCAGGGTGGTACCTTGTCTATTCAGGCGGGATATGCAGCGCCTGGCATAGGCTTTGGAGGAAAGGGAGGAAACATTACTATTTCCGGTGGAGATATAACTACGCTTGGCGGATGGTGTGCTCCCGGTATTGGTACTACGTACGGAGGAAGCTGTAAGGACATTACTATCAGCGGAGGATCTGTCGTAGCCGTTGGCAATGAAGTTGCTGCCGGCATCGGTACGGGAGAATTGTCTACTTGCGGAAATATCCTGATTACCAAAGACGTTGTTAGCGTAACTGCCCAGAAAGGGGTTAACGGTTCAGAGTCGATAGGTGTAGGAGATAATTCCGAAGAAGTTTATGGATGTGGCACGATTACAATCGAAGACCCGTCGAAAGTAACTCAGAGGTAAGCTGCTTATGAAACTGATTCGGTTAGGCTTTTATATATTGTTGCTTCTGCTCACCGGAGCTTGTAACGACTCTGTCGAGAAGAATGTATGTCCGGTTTTGGAGTCGGCTTCGAAGGTAACCTATAATGCACGTTGCCAGACCGATACTGTACGTTTTGCCGCTTCTGGACACTGGAAGGCAACTGTTTCCGATGGCTGGATTACGTTGCTGCGTGCCGAAGGCGATGGCGATGGAGTCGTTCCGCTTTATATCCAGCAGAATGATGCCGGAAGGACACGTCAGGCTACGCTGACTATACAACTGGAAGGGGAACAGCAGTTGGCTGTTTCGCTCACTCAGTATATGCCAGATACAAACGGCAGCATTATCGTCGACTTGCCGCGTACGTTTGGACTGGGGTGGGGGTACGACTATAGTATCGACCATGCCGATGTAGATGGCTTGCGCGGACAGGTGTTCGATGCAGCTGCCTTGCATAACGACTGTGGAGAGGATGCCGTGATGGTAGATCATTCTACCTCTACCCAACTGTATTTTGCCCGTGCCGAAACCAGCCAGAAGCTGCAAAGTGAAATCAGTGGGAAATTGACGGGGTCCGTCAATCTGCTGGTGGCTGGAGCTAAGGTTTCAGTAGAATATAAGAACCAGATTGAAGAGCAGAAAGATTGCCTGTATGTCTGGTGTCGCGATTTCCGTACCGTAAAATGCTCTTATTTTTCGAATGACGTCGATTTGCTGAGCGAAGATGTAGTGCAGTGGTGTACGACTCAGGAGTTCCGCAATTCTGTCAAAAAGGATAATGCCGAAGAGTTCGTACGCAAGTATGGTACGCACCTCATAACCACATCGTATCTGGGTGGAAAACTCGATTACTACTTTACGGTCAGTCAGGATGTCAAGACTACTACCGAACAGCTTATTACGACCATTAATGTAAAGATTCTGTGGTTTAAGAAGACATCTACTACGGTCGACGAGAAAGTATGGAGTGAAGTGAAAAAGGATTTTGAAGGACAGTTCCATGCATCCGGAGGCGGAGAGTACGGCAAGCGTTTCAATGAGGAACTGGAAAAGGCTGTGGCAAATGGTGAGCCGCTCGACGATCCGAATCTGGCCGACGAATGGTATGCCTGCTTCGAAAATTCATATACTCCCGACGAGGACTTGGTAATGGTCGATTTTTACGTTATACCTATCTGGGAAATTGTAGAGGTACTGAATCCTTCGAAAGCCCGGGCTATAGAAGATTATATAACCAATGAATATCTGAAAAAATAAAAGAAAGATGAAAACAATTTTTAGAAAGTTTGTTGCCATGGCACTGGTAGCCGTCCTGACATTTGCTTTTGCTGCATGTTCGAGTGACGAGGATGAAACAATCCGTGTGTATACTTACGAAGCTTCCGGTTCTTTGTCGGGAAGTGGAGATGACGCTTCGGCTGCGTTTACAGGTTTGGTCGACTATACCAAGGCTATCGAAACAGTTGTTGGAGGTTCATATACATTCAGCGAAATGGACAATGAGGTGGTTAGTGCCTGTGATGCTGTCTATAAGAAACATCTGGCAGAACATCCTTCCTTGAAAGGAACCATCGAGATACGCAAGACGGTAGGTACCACTTCTTCTCCGGACGAAACATTGCCGGCTACCGTTCTCAAAACTTACAAGTACGAGTGATAAATGACTGTATTGGTACGTTCTGTTTGGCTGAGGCTGCTGCTCTGCTTTGTCTTGCTGGCAGCTTGTTCTTGCAGCGATGAGGCTGTGCCCGGCACGGATACCCGCCTTCGTCTGACGGTCGTTACTCCCATCTCTGGACTGGGCGATATGGGGTATAATGACAAAATCATGTCGGGCATTATGGAGTTCTACGGGCATCACGATGTCAATATGACTCTTGTCAGTTCCACAAGTCTGGACGAGATACGGCAGATCATTCAAGATTGGAGGAAAAATACGGAAAGCGGTCCCCGGAGTCTGCTTCTCCTTACGGATGATGTTTACGAATCAGTCTTGAAAAATACCGGCATAACTCTTGCTTCAGGACAGCAGATACTGCTTGTAGAGAGCAGGAGTACGGACTTGCCCGAGGGAGTGTATACATTCAATATCAACCGTTACGGCATATCTTACCTTGCCGGATGTATGGCGCGAAAGCATCAGGAAGCCTGTGTGATAGCCGCCATGTCCGGCAATCCTGTGCTGGAAGAGGCCATCGACGGATATACGGAAGGCTATCAGACTGATAATGACAAACAGGTGAAAGTCTTTTATTTGGCGGAGGATGCTTCCGGATTCAATATGCCCGATAGTGCTTACCGGGTTATAGGATAGATGGGCAATACGTTCGTTCTTCCTCTGGCAGGAGGGTCTAACAACGGTATTTACAAGTATTCCCGTGAAACGCCTTTCTACTTGTCGCTGGTTATTGGGATGGATACCGACTGCTCATGGTTCAGTTCGCGCATACCTTTTTCCATTGTCATTCATATAGATACTCTGCTGGTGCAATATCTTACGGCTTGGTTCGAGGAACGGGAAATGGAACCCTCCCATACTTATGGCATGGATTCGGGGATGGTGGACATTGTGATGAGTCCCATCTTTTACAAGTATATAGACATCTGGGAAGAATATTATAACGATATCGAATATTGGAACAATACTTACAGAAAATATAAAGATGAAGCTTTGGAAAAAGAAAAGACTTATGTCATGCATTAGCATCCGGCTGTGCAGTCTGTTGCTTATGGTGATGGCTTTCATCTCGTGCAACGACCGAAATGATTCTCCTGCTTCCGGAGAAATGGAGAAGACCTTCAAGGTGGCAGTCATTATGCCTTCCGATAGCCAGACACGCTGGAACAGAATTGCTGAGTGGGCTTTGGATAACATAAGCAGTGCACAGCAGGGACTTCAGAAGCGTATCCGTATCGAACTGGAATGGCAGGACGAGAATGCTTCCGACTGGGAGGATTTTGCTGCACGTGTAGCCGACGACGACAGTTATGTGGCTGTTATCGGTCCCCAGTTGTCGGGGCATGCCCGTAAAATGGCACAACTGTGCCAGAAAAAGCAGAAAACACTGATTCTCCCCATTGCTACTTCTACAGAGTTTCAGCGGAGTTTTGCCAGTTCCAGCTACGTATGGAATCTTGCACAGTCCGATATCACACAGTGCGAACTGCTGCTTTCGCAGGCAAAACTGTCCGAGTATAGTAAAATCAGTCTGCTTACTTCCGACGATGATTATGGTAAAAGCTTCAGCGACTGGTTTGCCTTCCAGATAACCGAGCTGGGCATGAGTGTAGAAGACATTGTGATTTATCATTCCGAACAGCAGATTCGTGAAGCAGTCCGGGCACAGTACAATAAGCCGGTCAAATTTGACAAGGCACTGATTTTTGCTCCGAACAATCAGGAAAGTGCCTTGATATTCGATGATGAGATGTGTAAACTCAAGGCGTCCCTTGGCGAAGCTTATTTCGACTTTCCCTTGCTTCTTTGTTCAGACGTGATGAACTCGCCTTATCTGCTTAGTCGTTTGAAGTTCCCCGACTATGAGGGACTTTCTCCTTCTGCGACTCCCGAATCTGGTTTCAACAGCATTTATCGGGTGAAGTTCGGCGAGGAGCCGTTGAGCGGAGAAGCTCATTTGTTCGATGCCATAACCTTGCTGGCGTACGCTCTAACCCGGCAGGAAGCTACTGCCGAAAATCTGAACGATGCCATACTGGCGATGGTCGAAGGCAGGACTGTGTGGAATACCGGCTGGCTGAAGGACGACATGCACCGTACGTTTTCCATGCTTCAGGCGGGAGCGGATATCAACCTGAGTGGAGTGACGGGCGACTGGACTTTCGATGAACGGACTCACGCCAGTGTGCTCAATACAACTTACTGTCACTGGATGCTCCGTGAAGGTACTTATACCGCTTTGGAATACCTTTCTACCGATGGAGGAGTCAATACCATCTCTACAACTCAGGCATGGGAATGGAAGAACAATCATATGCTTTCGTTTAGCGATAGCCAGCAGGATTTTCAGTATCCTGAACTGGAAGACCGGTGGGCTGTGGTAGTCGGGGCATCCGACGATTGGGCAAACTACCGCCATCAGGCAGATGCCCTTGCCATGTACCAGTTGCTGAAACGTCATGGCTACGATGATGACCACATTCTGCTTGTCATCGAAGACAACCTTGCCGACAATCCTAAAAATCTTTATCCGGGAGTTGTCAAGGTACGTCCCGACGGGGAGAATGTGCATACGGATGTTCAGGTCGATTATAAACTCAGTCAGTTGTCTTTCAAAAACTTTTCCAAAATCATGCAAGGAGAGCAGCAGCCCGGCTTTTCCAGCTATTTGCCCTCTTCTGCTCAAGATAATATCATTATCTTCTGGTGTGGACATGGCGTACGCAACCAGTTGGCTTGGGGAAGCAACGGCGATGTATACGGTTCTGATATCCGTGAGATGATAGAAAAAATGTCATACAGAAAAATCCTTTTCGTACTCGATGCCTGCTATAGCGGAACCATAGGTGAAGCATGCGAGAAATTGCCCGGCGTACTGATCATGACAGCGGCAAATGCCGATGAACCTTCCAAAGCCGATATGATGGATCCGGAGATGGGAATATGGCTTTCCAACGGATTTACCCGTGCTTTTCAGGAGGAGATCGATACTGATGTACATATCTCTCTGAATGATTTGTATTATAAGCTTGCCCGTCAGACAGTGGGATCGCATGCCATGGTGTACAATAGTGCCTGTTATGGCAATATGCATCGCAATACGATAGAAGAATATCTCAAATAGCAGGAGATGCGGGCTTTCGTAGCCCGCTCTTAGTCCCTGCGGAAAATATCTCGTGTATACACCTTCTCCTTTACGTCGTCCAGACAGGCGTCGTAGCGGTTGGCGATGATAGCCTGCGATTCCTTCTTGAATTCCTCCAGGTTGTTTACCACCTTCGATCCGAAGAATGTCGTTCCGTCCTCCAGCGTAGGTTCGTAGATGATGATGGTTGCTCCTTTAGCCTTGATACGCTTCATCACCCCCTGAATGGAGCTCTGGCGGAAATTATCGCTGTTCGACTTCATCGTAAGGCGGTACACCCCGATGACGCATACCTTTTCCTCCTGCGGATTATAGTCCCCGTGATTGTAATAATCGTAATATCCCGCTTTCTTCAGAACCTGGTCGGCAATGAAATCCTTGCGTGTACGGTTGCTCTCCACAATCGCCTGAATCAGATTCTCCGGCACATCCTGATAGTTGGCCAGGAGCTGTTTCGTATCCTTCGGCAGACAGTAACCTCCATATCCGAACGACGGATTGTTATAATGCATGCCGATGCGCGGATCCAGACAGATACCCTGAATGATAGCCTGCGTATCCAGTCCCTTCACCTCCGCATACGTGTCCAGTTCGTTGAAATAACTTACACGCAGCGCCAGGTAGGTATTGGCAAACAGCTTCACCGCCTCTGCCTCTTTCAGTCCCATAAACAGTGTATCGATGTTTTCCTTGATAGCTCCTTCCTGAAGCAAGGCAGCAAACTCGTGTGCCTTCTCGTCCAGATGCTCGCCTGCAATCTCCTGAATCGCCCTGTTCTCCTCGTCACGTCCCGCTATATATTTCGGGAATCCCACGATGATACGGCTGGGGTAGAGATTATCGTACAGTGCCTTGCTCTCACGCAGGAACTCCGGCGAGAACAGCAGGTTGAACTTCTTTCCCGTCAGGGCAGGAGAGGTACGGAACTTTTCCGCATACTTCACGTACAGGCTCCGGCAGTAACCTACGGGAATGGTACTCTTGATGACCATCACCGCGTCCGGGTTCACTTCCAGCACCAGGTCGATGACCTCCTCCACGTGCGACGTATCGAAATAATTCTTCACCGGATCATAGTTCGTAGGAGCCGCAATCACCACGAAGTCCGCTTCACGGTAAGCCGAAGCCCCGTCGAGCGTAGCCGTCAGATTCAGTTCCTTTTCTGCCAGATACTTCTCGATATACTCATCCTGTATCGGGCTGATACGGTTATTGATTTTCTCCACCTTTTCAGGAATCACGTCCACAGCCACCACCCGGTGATGCTGCGACAGCAAAGTAGCGATAGACAGGCCCACATAGCCCGTTCCCGCTACGGCGATAGTATAGTTTTTCATCATGAAAGTTCTCTTTTATTACAAAGCTAATATAAATATCACACCAGTCAAACTAAATCCGTGCATCTTTCTGTAATATTTTCGCAAATGCCGTTTCCGTAGGCCCCGCGACGGAGGCAGTCACGTTTCCCGCCGGACGGAGCATTGTTTCCCGCCGGACGGAGTACTGTTCTTCGCCGGATGGAGTACTGCAAAAAAAACGGGTGAGCCTGAAAAGCCCACCCGTTTTAAAAAGACAGTTATGTATTAGAAGTTTCCTTTATTGGCGTTATCCCACCAGAGATGCGTACCACCCTTATCACCCGAGATACCGTTCTTGCTGGTATTTTCCTTGTTCAGCAGTTCCAGACCCATAGCAATACCCTGTGCATTTGTATCGTAAGCATTACTGCTGTAGATTACACGGCGTACACCTTCTTCCTTGTTTACAGCTCCGTTACTTTCATCTACGTAAGCCGGGAACAGATGCGGATATCCGGTACGGCGCTGTTCAGCCCATGCTTCGATAGACAGCGGGAACAATGCGAAATATTTCTGTGTGATGATACGTTCCAGTTTCGTTTCCTTGTCGGCACTTTCATCCCATTTTACACACAGCTTGTTCACAGCCGGAGTACTCAGTTTCGGGTCAACCGGATCGACGAAGTCAGCCTGCGTTGTCGTACCGTTGATATAGTCATCCACCGCTCCTGCAGCATAAGAGTCTACTCCCGCATACTTGCCGCGGTAACTCAGTTCGTTTGCCATAGAAACACGGATACCATCTTCGTACAGACTCTGTACACTTGCCGAACCGATGTCCCAGCGCAGTTTTGCTTCAGCCAGCAGGAAGTAAGACTCGGCAGCCTTGAAGATAGGCAGCGGCATAGAATATACACCGATGCTGTTCTGCGGGTCGATCCACTGCGAGAAGTTCGCCCAGTTGTTCGGTTTGCCCGGCAGTCCACTGGCAAAGCGGATACCCAGATACTGTGTATTGGCAGGTACCACCACATTTCCGTTCAGATCCTTCACGTCGGCAGTATTCTTGGTCATGTACAGCGGCTGGCGCGGGTCCTTCATGCCCGACATCAGCGTAACCAGATTCGCATTGAAACCACAGTCACCCCAGTTGAACATCAGCCACATTTCGTTTTCCAGACTCTTGTCTATTACGATATCCTTGTTTACCGTAGCCAGCGTGTTGGCAGCCGCTTCAGTAGCAATCTGCTTCAGGTCGATGCCGGCTTCCTTCATTTCCGCTTCACGTTTCGACAGACGGAGAGCCATACGCAGTTTCAGTGTATTGGCAATCTTTATCCACAAATCCGTATCAGCACCACACCAGATATCGAATGTAGCGAGTGTCACCTTTTCTCCCTCGCTCATCGCCTTGATGTCGGTAGCAGCCTTGTCCAGATCCTGCAGCATGGCAACGAACAACTGCTGCTGGCTGTCGAACGGATAATACGATTCATATTCACCCGACAGGATCGAGCTGTAAGCCAGCGGTCCGTAAGCATCCGTAGTCATCAGCGTACCATACGCCTGTACGATACGCATCACACCAGCCAGTCCCAGCGTACCGTTCTTGTCGCAGTCGGCAATGATACGTCGCGTATTGTTAAAGATATGCAGGTAATAATTTTCGTACATACCCCCGCTGTGTCCTCGGTTTTCTCCCATGTCACCGTTGGTAAAGTTACCGTTCGGTGTCATGAAATACCCGCTGTACAAGTCGATGGTCAAGTTTGTCCAGAACTGGAACATATTCTGCTGTGGAGGGTAACAGTACTGCATCGGTTCTGCACACTGTGCAGAGAAAGGCAAGTCATTGGGGTCAACCTGTACACTGTTCGTATTCAGGTCTTCAAAACTGTCAGTACAAGAAGTCATCAAGTTACCTCCTAACCAAGGGAGAGCCAGCAGAATGGCATATTGATAAATTTTATTTCGTTTCATAATGAGGCATTTTAGAAGTTAAGTTTCAGATTCAGACCAAAGCTGCGTGAGGTAGGCAATGCAAACATATCCACACCCTGCACACCGTTTCCTGTACCAGCCGATACGTCCGGGTCCATAGGAGCATCCTTGTAGAAGAAGAACAGGTTACGTCCGATGATGGCAGCCGTCAGGTTCTTGCCGGCACCGAACAAGTTACGGAATGTATATCCCAGACTCAGTTCACGCAGACGTACGTTTGTAGCATCGTAAACGTAGAACTCGTTGGCATACGGGCTGTTGAAGTTGCTGGCACCTGTTGTGGTATACCATGCTTTCGGATCAAATTCCACTCCGTCTACCACTACCTTGCCTGCATTACGTGCATCGGCAGTCCGCTGAGAAACGCCCCAGCCATCCATTGTAGCTTCTGTCATAGACAGTACCTTGCCGCCGAATTTACCGTCGATCAGGAACGACAGGGTGAAGTCTTTGTAATGGAATGTGTTCGACCATCCGGCGTTGAATTTCGCATTCATGTTTCCGGCGTAAATCATATCTTCAGTCGTATCACCGCTTACAATCGGGTTACCCGTAGTTGCATCCTTCATCGGCTTGCCGTTTTCGTCACGCATGATGTGGCGTACGTACAAGTCACCGTACGATCCATCTTCCTTCAGGATAATCTTGGCACCACCAAAGTCAGTCAGAGTCAATCCGTTTGGCAGGTCATCCACCAGTTCTACAATCTTGTTTTCGTTGTACGAGAAGTTCAGGTCAGTACTCCAGCTGAAGTTTTCGTTAAACTGCTGATACCATCCGGCGCTGAATTCAAATCCCTGGTTCTGTACGTTACCGGCGTTGACATAGCGGTTGCGCAAGCCCGATTCATACGGAGCAGCTACCGAGAAGAACTGGTTCTTAGTATTCGTCTTATAGTAAGTCATACCCAGCGTCAGTCGGTTCTGGAAGAATGTACCGTCGAAACCAACTTCTACAGAGTGTGTCTTTTCCGGTTTCAATGTACGGAACGGAGCATTTTCAGGAGGTGTGATAGAGCCCTGCGACTGCAATGAGTAGAGCAGGTTACTCATGAATACCGGTACGTCGTTACCTACGATAGAATAGCTGGCACGCACCTTGAGCAAGTTTACGTTCTTGCCCATATCGATGAATCTGTCCAGCAGGAAGCTACCACCTACCGACGGGTAGAAGAATGAGCAGCTTTCCGTGTAAGCCAGTGCAGACGACCAGTCGTTACGTACAGAAACATCAACGAACAAACCATCCTTATAGCCGAACTGAGCTGTAGCGAATACCGCATTCAGTCGTTTTTCCGTATTCCAGTTATCATTCTTGCCTACTACAGACATGTTGCCGTAATAGTTGTTCGGAGTAAAGATGTTCGGATAATATACATTACCGTTACCCGGAGAAGTGAACTGCGTACCTTCAGCCCACAAGTCTACATGAGCCGTCTTGCTCTTGGTGAAGCTGGAACCAGCCGTAGCCGATACCAGGAAGTCATTGAATGTATGGCTGTAGCTTACCAGTACATCCCCGTACAGCTGGTCGCTGAAATAACGGTTATCCTTCATACGTCCCATCGGGTACAGGTTGGCGATACTCGACGCATACAGATTATGCTGCCAGCGTTCTTCACCTCTTTCGTAACGCATACGTCCCTGAATGTTCAAGTCCTTGGTAATATCCCATTTGATGCTTCCACCGAATTCATAGCGGTTACGGTCCGTAATCGGAGTCTGCCGGTTCAGTGTCCAGTACGGGTTACTGTACTGTTGCAGACCGGTGTTTGTCCAGTTCTGGATATAACATCCTCTCGATTCGTCATACACTTCGAAATTATCCTTGTAGTAATTCCAGTCCTCACCTCTCGGGAACAGATACACACCTGTTAGCGGGTTGAACAAGAATCCTGCAGCTGCCTGATTCTTCACATACTGGTTGGTATACTTCGCACTGAAATCAACGTGCACACTCTTCAGTACATTGAATCCCACTTTCGAGTTCAGGTTATGGCTGCGGTACGTATTGCCCGGAGTCATACCTTCCGAGTACACATTACCATAAGAGAAATACGCCTGAATGTTGTCATTTCCACCTGCCAGCGAGATAGAGTTGTTTGTTGTAAATCCCGTGCGGTAGAACTCCTTCGCATAGTTCGGTGCTTCAGCCGAGAGCTTGTCACCCCAGCTGTACGTACCGTTGTCGCTTACTCCATACGTATTCTGGAATTCCGGCAGCACCATCGGAGTTTCCATTGTAGTATTGCTTGATACATTGATAGAAACCTTGCCCGACTGAGCCGATTTTGTGGTAATCATGATTGCACCGTTGGCAGCTACGGCACCATACAGAGCGGCAGCCGAAGCACCCTTCAGCAAAGTAATGGAAGCAATATCATCCGGGTTGATAGTCGACATCACGTCACCACCATCTCGTTCACCACCATAGTTGCTGCTAACCTGTGCACCGGAAACGCTGTTCATAACCGGAACACCATCCACAACGATCAACGGCTGGTTACTACCACTGATAGACTTGTTACCACGGAACAAGATTTTAGAAGAACCTCCGGCACCGGTAGAGTTCGGAGTAATCATCAAGCCGGCACTCTTACCCTGCAGAGAGTTGATCATGTTTACACTCTTGATGTCATTCACATCACTTCCGCCCACCGTCTGTGCAGAATAAGTCAATGTTTCCGACTGACGCTGGATACCCATAGCCGTTACAACTACTTCGCCCAGACTTTCCGTATCCGAAACCATCGAAACATTGATAGTCTTTCTTCCGTTCACCGCTTCTTCAACGGTTTTCATACTGATGTATGAGAACACCAGCACATCATTCTGTTCTACGGTAATCGAATAATGACCGTTCAAGTCGGTTACCGTACCATTGGTGGTTCCCTTTACTAATACGTTTACTCCAATTAAAGGATCGCCCATCTCTTTACTGGTAACATTACCGTTTACAGTAATGGTTTGAGCATAAATCCCAGTCAAGAACATTCCTATCAGGAACATTGCGACTACTAGAAATGATCGCTTTTGCATAGTTAAACAATTAAGGTTAATACTTTATCTTAGTTTAAGGTTAAAATGTTTTTTTCAGTATATTACCTCGTCTTGTCTTTGTATTTCCTGTAGCCCGTGTGTTTTTTTCTCGTATTTTCCGATTTCTGTAGCTAACGTATACCTCGTATAGTTTTTGTATTTTTATGTTTCATCTAAATTATGCAATTTCCCTTTAAAAAAGAGAAAATGAGATGAAAAATATGTATAATATAACATTTTTTAAATCTTCGGGAGAATGTCCGGAAGGCTTATTTAGGGGATTATCCCCCTATATATTTCCGATAATGAGCGGTTTACGGAGGTTATTTTATACCGTGGCGATTTTTTAGATATTGTGTCTGCCTACAATTTGTTTATTTCCTCTTCCGTCAATCCTGTAGCCTGTGCTATCTGTTCGTTGCTCATACCCAGCGATTTCAGGTTACGTGCAATGGCGGTTTGTGTTTCCGCACGACCTTCTGCACGACCTTCTGCACGACCTTCTGCACGTTCAGTTTCTATATTATCCCGTAGAATCACGATGTTGTCCAGATGCTTGTAATACGCGTTCAGCTCCTCTCGGCTCATGCGGTCCAGCTTCAGCCGCTCCTTCACCGCATCCAGTCCCGGTGCCGTAGCATGTTCCGGCACGTTCCCCGTATTCAGGTAATAAATCCACTCCTCCAGCGGCGTCTTTGCCACCCGGTTGAAGTCATTCACCTTCAGGATATAATACTCCGGATAAAGCTGACTCACCCTGTCCACCTTGAACGTCTGCTTCTGGAAGGGGCTCAGTTCCAGGATATCCCCTTCGTGAATCCCCACGAACTCCGTCTTCCCGTGATACACGAAATCCTTTCCGTGTCCCAGCGAGAAATACACGATGTTCACGCTGTACACCTTGCGCACCTTGTCGTACCCCTGTCCGCGGTTGATATACTCCGTCACCAGCTTCGAAGCCCCGAACAGCATCCGCTGGAAATACGCATACTCATTGTTGTTCTGCACCTCGATGAGCACCAGTTCCCCTTTCGAGTTCTCCGCCAGCATGTCCACGCGGTTGTACTTGTCGAACTCATCCTCCTGGTTACTTTCACTCTCCAGCAGTTTCTGGATCGTCACCTTTTCCTCCAGCAGCGTAGTAAGCAGTCCCTCCAGCACCGCATAATTGGCCTTGTTGCGCAGCAGGCGCTTCATCGCCCAGTCAAAACGAATGTAGCTTTCCATACAGTATGCATTTTAGTAGTTGATATTTACAAAGTAAGCAAATAAATACCGAAACTACAAGCCGATACAAAAAAATCGCCACGATACTCCGCATAGCGTGTACCGTGGCGATTCCCTGTATTAAAATATCCTTTTAGAACTTCCGTAACTTCAGCAGAGCATAGTCCGATTCCAGCGTCATGTACTTGCCGTCGCACGAGCTCACGTTGAATACCGTTTCCGCCTGATTGTCGATACCGAAGTGCCGCAGCATCTCCACCGGCGCGTCCTGCTTGTTGTCACTTGTATTGGCACGCACCTTGAAATCCTTCAGCACCAGCTGCGTCTCGTTGTTGCGGTACTCCGTACGACCGATGTAACTACCGTAGCCGTTCGGTCCTTCCTTCTCTGCCACTTCCGTCACCATGCGCGTAATGCTGTAATACAAGCGCTCGCATGTCACCACCTCACGCGTATCCTTCACCACAAACTGCTCCAACTGCCAGAATCCCTCTATATCGTTGTTGATAGGCTCCTTCTGACAACCCTGCATCACCAGCGCCACCACCAGAGCCATCCAAATCATCACCTTGTTTCTCATAAGCCGAATCCTCCACATTTTCTGATTGTCAACATACCACCCGTACTGTTTCCCGGATAATTTCCACGGTCAACCGCCAGAGCAGCACTGAAACTCCATCCCTTCAGACGTTCAGGCCGATAAGTCACCTCCGCCAGACTGCTGAACTGCTTCTTCACCTCGTCAAATGGATTCATATACCTTCCCCAGTTGCGGGCATACGAAACCAGCAATCTCCAGTTCCATTCCTCCGACGGATCCCCCGTCAGTCCCACATGCTGAGCCTTCACACGGCTTCCCTTAATCAAGTTCGTACCGTCCGAATTATACGCCGGTCCCAGCAGGAACGGATGTCCCAGCGAGTTCCCGTAATTTTGCCAGCCTAAATACTGCCAATTGTTGTAATAATTATCACCCCCGCTCATCTGCAAGTCGTTGAACGAACCCGCTATTCCGTCGTAGAGAATCGGACCCGTCTGATCCGTCGTGTTCAGACCTTCCCACACCACGGCACTGATCCACCGGTTCTTCGGAAAATCCACTTCCACGCCGATGTGACCATCCTTCCATCGTCCGTACTGCCAGAACATCTGCGAGTGATCCTCGAAATAATGCTCCAGATACGCCTTAAACTTCCAGTCGCCTACATAGTAATTCAGCGCGAAGTTCCAGCTTCCGCAGTGGTTCCCCTCCACGTTCTCCAGCGTACTTTCCTGCTTGGGGAAGAACACCTTCCAGAAATCCTTGATTCCCTGCGGCATATCTTTTACCAGACTCACGCTGCCGTCCGCATTCTTTAGCATTTGCTTGCCTCCGAACTGCGCTCCTGTCAGCAGACCGAATTCAAACTCCACCGGTAACTTCTCTCGGTTACCCAGCCTGAACATCAGTGACTTGCTGTGATACAGCACCCCCGTTGTATAGACCTGTCCCGGAGCTACGAAATCCTTCTGCCAGTCACCGTCAGTAAAATACCCGTAACTCAGATGCCCCTTAAAGGCCACCCAACCCTTCGTACCCGGAATGTTCAGGTAATCCTTCACCTCCACCCGTACCTGCGGAATCGGCCTCATGTTCGTACCTTCCACCATCCAGCCGCTGGTCAGCTTCTCGTTCTTCTCGAGCGGGAACCCCGGCCGTTCCTTACTTCCGATACTCAGCGTCAGCGCCTTCCACGACACATCCGCATAAGCCTGCTGCACCCAGAACTTCGACGACAGGTTCTTTCCCCCTGCCAGATCCAGTCCCACGTCTATCCGCCAGTTCTTCGGCAACACTTTGTTCCATTCCGCTCCGGCACGCACATACGCAAAGTTCGGCTCATTGCCCGCCACACCGTAGCGGTTGGCCGTCAGCCACACAGGAGCATAATCCCCGTTCGATACCGTCACACCCGCTTCCACCTTATACTTCAGCGAGTCGGCAGGCTGCTGCGCATAAAGCGGACTAAAAAGTGTAGTCAGTAGTAAAGTTTTTATCAGTTTCATACCATTTTCATTGAAGTTGCAAAGAAAGTGAATAAATGGTAGACTAGCAAGTTTAGGCCTATAGTTGTTCTATTTCTTTGACGGAGAGTCCGGTAGCAGCCTGAATCTGTTCGCTGCTTAGTCCCAGAGATTTCAGGTTGCGAGCAATAGCCCTTTTCTCCTCGTTTTTACCTTTTTCCATTCCTTCCTCCATTCCTTCTGCACGACCTTCCGCACGTTCCGTCATGATATTATCCCGCAGAATCACGATGTTGTCCAGATGCTTGTAATACGCGTTCAGCTCCTCTCGGCTCATGCGGTCCAGCTTCAACTGCTCCTTCACCTTGTCCAGTCCCGGTGCCGTAGCATGTTCCGGCACGTTCCCCGTGTTCAGGTAATAAATCCACTCCTCCAGCGGCGTCTTTGCCACCCGGTTGAAGTCATTCACCTTCAGGATATAATACTCCGGATAAAGCTGGCTCACCTTATCCACCTTGAACGTCTGCTTTTGGAAGGGGCTCAGCTCCAGCACATCCCCTTCGTGAATCCCCACGAACTCCGTCTTCCCGTGATACACGAAATCCTTTCCGTGTCCCAGCGAGAAATACACGATGTTCACGCTGTACACCTTGCGCACCTTGTCGTACCCCTGTCCGCGGTTGATATACTCCGTCACCAGCTTCGAAGCCCCGAACAGCATCCGCTGGAAATACGCATACTCATTGTTGTTCTGCACCTCGATGAGCACCAGTTCCCCTTTCGAGTTCTCCGCCAGCATGTCCACGCGGTTGTACTTGTCGAACTCATCCTCCTGGTTACTTTCACTCTCCAGCAGTTTCTGGATCGTCACCTTTTCCTCCAGCAGCGTAGTAAGCAGTCCCTCCAGCACCGCATAATTGGCCTTGTTGCGCAGCAGGCGCTTCATCGCCCAGTCAAACCGAATATAACTTTCCATACAGTATGCATTTTAGTAGTTGATATTTACAAAGTAAACAAATAAATACCGAAACTACAAGCCGATACAAAAAAATCGCCACAGCCTCTTGTTAGGAGAGCCGTGGCTAGTTGTATCAGTAGACAAATTCTATCAGGTTTATAATTCAATGATATTTTCGAAAGTTAAAGGAATTCCATTTGTTTCATGGGCGAACTCTAGTGCATATGTCATTTCAGCAGCCATATTTTTAGGAAAAGTCGATGGTATAACAATATTACATACCACATTGATTGTGCGAGTAAATTCTATTTTAGCATTTTGCAAATGAGTGTCAAACAATCCGATTGTCGATTTTAGCTGTTCCATCGCTTTCCGGTACGTCGCATTTACGGCCATATCCGAATTACCCTGAGCATTCGTTTTAAACTCTACAAAGAAGAAGTTTACCGTATTGAAGACAGCCCCGTCTGCTATACCTCCCGGGTGATGCATGATAAGCGCATTATCAATAGAAAGCACAACAGCTTCCGTACCATAGCTGTTTATAACTTTACAGTATTTCTCCTCATTTGGAATCCGAACAACTACCGTACGTTTGCTGGACTCATCATCTTCTATAAAAAACTTCTTGTCGTTAATGACTGTATAACAATCTTCAACGGGTTTTGCAACATTCTTGAAAGCCCATTTCAGTTTCAGATTTTTGACAGCTTCTGGTACATCGGTAGTCATTGTTCCTTACTTTTTAGCGATTTGATATACAGCCTATATAGTTTGGCGAATTCGCTCCCCACAGCAGAAGATGTCGCGTCGAGATAATTCTGGTCGATAGTGCCTGTCAGCGGATTGATAATATCCTTACAATAAACTTCTTTGCCCCCCAAGGCATAAGCCCCTACCGTACCCGGTTTCAGATGAAATCTGTCAGGAACGATCCTGTTAACCTCTTCCGTAAATTGAGGTGCCAACGCTCCTGCAAGCAGTGAGATATTAATTCCCGAGAGCAGATAAGGGCTATGAGTCGTAATCGTATGACAGCCCTTGAACTCCATTTGTTTCATTCTTTCAATCAGATACCGGAGTACGGCAAGCTGGTTGTCAGGAAACAGATTCTGTTCCGGCTCCTCGATGACATACGAGTCAAAAAGCTCCTTCTTGATGCAGAAATCCAGAATCATCAGCATGGGCAGTAGCGACTGTATACCCGATGAACACTGATTTAGAGGTAATATTTCTTCCTTCCCATCTTTTGATACGATAATTCCCTCTTTCCCGTTGACAACTTTGTAAGTGATAGGCAGAAAAGGAAGATCATAAACCGGGAATTCATTTCTGGCCTTTTCAAAGAAGCTGAGGTAATTCAGAAACGTCAGAGGCAGCGGAATACGTGTCATTAATATATTGGCAAGAACATTAGAGAGCGTTCCCGCAAGATTCCTTTCAGCCGGAATGTAAAACGAAGTACCCCTGTTGCCGGTCATAAACAGGCTGTTCGTCTTTATAAATTCCTTCAGAGCTTCGTCGGAAGCAACTCCCATACTGCTGGCTGTACGTTTAATTTCATCATAGATAAAACTTTTACATCTATTCAGAAGCTCCTCTTTATCCGAACACGAGCTGTCGGTCAGTGTAAACTTACCCGCTTCGTATACGATGGTTATGCTGTCTTTTCTAAATTCAATATAGCTGTTCTGCTGAAAATAATCAGCGATACCGAATATATGAAACGGTTGCAACACGTCTTTGCTCTCCTCCAATATCTGTATATACCAGAACAATTCCTGACATATAGTCAGAACCTTGGCAATGGTACTTTTTCCGGTACCTTGTCCTCCAATGATGACTAAAAAAGGCTTTAACTCAATTTTGGCATCCTTTATGGGACCGAAGTTCTTTATTTGTAAACAATCAGACATTTTGCTTTTGTCTCTAAAGGTGATTAAATTTTATCTACATGCGAGGTTTCCGGTTTATCGCTGCGTAGAGAAGTTTTTATGGTTTATATTTGTTACAAATATAACGAATATGAACCGAAACTACAAGCCGATGTAAAAAAAACGCCACGATACTTCTCATGAAGTGTACCATGGCGTTTACTTTATATAGTTTAACAGGGTATGGCTCAGGAACTCTTCGGAAAGACGGAGCTGGCCGCTTAGGAACGGTTCGCCTTCACCGGCTCCTTCCAGACGCAGGATATTCTGGGTGTAAAACCAATGGTCTCGCTGGAACATACGGATAACTGCTTTCCTCTTCTCTATATCTTCTCCAGCGATGATAAATGAGGCGGTTTCACCGGTAGGCAAGAAACCTCTGTGCGACCGCCCTTTCCAGCCACCGAATTCGGTATATTGGCGGTCGAAGTCCTTGTTTTTTGCAAAAAAGATGTCCAATGCTTGTGGACGGATATGTGGCATCAAGGCCAGCATGATAGCGGCCCGTTCACCGAACGTAATTTCTTGTCGGCCGGTCATGTCTTCCAGCCATCCGTCGTCAGGCGGTGTAACTTCCTCGATAGAAGTATATTCACATCCCTGACGGAAGTAGAGTTGCATGGCGACGGTCAGTATTCTGTCGAACCAGTCAATATGTGCTGTCATCATCGTTTTTTCATTTTAGAATTAATAACTGTTAGCTTTCGCTCTTATCACATCTGCTTGTTGGTCATGTCCTGTACGGATTAATTATTTCACATTCACACCTTCGTGCGCAATGACCAAAGTCTCGATGGAGGTCGTGTTACCATCGGTCTTGAAACCTTCTACGGTAAGCTTTTTGGGCCATGCGTTCACCGCCTCCCAGGTCTTTACTGGGCTGCCCGATTCGTCCAGCAGGCTGACCGTTACCACTTCGCGCTGGATGGTGTTCAGTTTCACCTTATTGATCCAGTCCCATAGTTTTTTGTCATCTTTGCAGATACCTTTCTTGATGGTCAGATCACCCGCTTTTCTCAGTCCCGGCATTTTCAGTTTAGTGAACACCGGACTGTCGCCTGCGCGATAAGTGATTTCCTCGTATTCCGTTTCCAGACCCGACACTTCGCTGCAGGAAATATCGCCTACGTTCGAGATAGATACTTTGAAATAAAAACTCGGCAAAGGCCATGCCTGTGTGCTTGCACCTTGTGCTGATCCATTCTCTGCCATACTATTTTAGTTTATCATTTAATTGTCTGTTTTTATCAGCTTTTCTGCATCTGTTGCTGGAACGTGATTTCGATGAATTCTGCCGGACGGCTGATGGCCACCAGTACGGTTACGCGCAGGATACCTTCCAGTATGTCATCGCCCGTCATCGTATCTCCCAGACCTACATGTACCTCGTATGCCTCTTCAGGGGTCGAGCCGGCCAGTCCGCCACGTTTCCATACACTGCATAGGAAATTCTCAATCATGCTCTTCATGTTGATCCAGGTATTCGCGTCGTTCGGCTCGCACACGTAGGCCCGTGCGGCGTTCTTCACCGAAATTTCCAGGAAACTCATCGTGCGTCGCACGTTCACATACCGCCAGTCCTGCGAGTTACCGTCCAAGGTGCGTGCGCCCCATACCTTGATCCCTTCGCCGGGGAATGCACGGATAACGTTGATGGCTTTTCCGTTCATTGGCATGTTATAGTCTTCCTGTTCCCGGTCAGTGATAACAGTCGACGGCTTGCTCACGTAATTGATGGATACATTGGCAGGCGCTTTCCATACGCCGCGGGTATGGTCTACCATCGTGTATAGTCCGGCCATGGCTCCCGAAGGCGGAAGCTGGTTCAGGTAGTCCTTGACTTTCTTTTCCAGCAGATTGTATGCAGGAAGGTTCTGCATCAGCGCATTGTGCAGATTGTTGCGGTGCAACGGCTCATTGTTGTCATTCTTCTTTATTTCTGCGATTTCTCCTTGAATATAGGCATCAAGCTGGGCATTCCCGGTTTTAAAATCTTGGGTGATGTCCAGTTTCATCACTTCTCCGTCAATGTCGTTGTCCGACAATACCGTCGTTTCCAGCCACGGATAATAGGCTGCCCCATAGGCCAGAAAATTGCTCCCCATCTTGGTGCGGAAGTCTTCCTTCCCGTTTTGGGGCACATCCAGAATGGCAAAACGGTTGTTTGCGGCGCAGTGTGACAGCATGGCCGTGTAGAAGTCGGCATATTCCCCTGTTTCCACCGCTTCGGGAATGACGAGTAGAGTAATTTCCGGTTCCTTTGTCAGGGCAGGCAATATCGTGTTGTTCACGATATCCTTGTCGAGGGTACCCGTAGCATAATCGCCCACCGACACAATGTAGCAGGTGCCGCCGCCGTTTGCAAAGAACAGCTTCAGATGATAGTACAGCGTACAATGTTTGTTGCTCAGTGTCGCCTGAAGTTTTTTTTCTCCATATCTCACTGAAACTGTGGCAGCTTCATTGTCTGCATCCGCTACAATTATGTCAAAGCGGTGTATCTGCGGTCCTCCGAAATACTGCTCATATTCCGTCATCGATGAAATCCGGACAGGTTTGTTCTTCAGGGATTCCGTTCCATTCTGTGTTTTTTCGGTCAGCCCGATGAACACTGGGATGGCAGTTTCGGCTTCCACTACGGAGTTTCCGAAAGCGTTTTTCTCCTTGATGTAAACGCCGGGTGTCTTGTATTCACTCATAGTTTTCTATTTTAAATGTTTAACATCCGGCTGGAGTACATGTCTCTGTGTCTCTTCATTTACGCTTGTCTGTTGCAGTAGTTGTGTTGAATCCGGATGCGGTATAATATACGGTAGCTTTCCGTCGATGTACGTTTTAAATTACATATCACTGGTGTTTCCTATTGATCCCACGGGAGCCAGTCCTTCGGGTTGGCGGTGGAATGCTGAAAGATATTCTTCCAGCTGTGATGCGTATGTGGTTAGTATCTTGTTTATCATAATGACTGCAATTTACGGTTTTCTCGTGAAAGGAACAAGTGTTTACCGTCTTTTTGTAAGCATTCGGTGAACGCCAAGCCGATACAAAAAAATCGCTACGATACCCTCCGTATAGAGTACCGTGGCGATTTCCGTTTACTTCCCCGCCGCAAAATCCTTGATGCGCTGCTCCTCACTCAGTACTACGCGACTACTGCCGATAATCAATAAAATGCAAGCTGATATATTCGTCGACAATCAACCATTAGACTTACAATGTTTTTGCGAAGTCCTTCAAATTAATTATGGCAACTGATGGGAAAGATATATTTTTAAGTTCATTGAAATGGTGATCTTCCGTCACGATATATTCCGCATTGGCTGTTATGGCACAGTCTACGAACTTATTGTCATCTTGGTCTGCTGTAATTAGATGAAAACGGTAGTGAGGAGTTAATTTCTTTACATTTTCACGAGTAAGAATCGTGTAGATAATCGTTTCGGCTACATACTTATTTATGTTGCGAGTCATGACTTCCAGATACTCTTCTACGATTTCATTGCTTATACATAACGTATAATCTCCATTCAAGAATGATTGCCATACTTTATGGCAGTCATTCTTCGCTGAAATTGCAATAATCAGTGAGTTTGTATCCAATACAATGTTTCTCATATTCATTTATAGGGAGTACGTTCATGTAGTTGGTAGAATTTATCGACTTTTTCCTCATTTAATTCTCCATTCTCCCACAAGCGGTCAATTTCTTTTTGCGCTTGCTTGGCAAAATAGTCAGAAATAGCCTTTTTAAGTTCTGCTAATGCTTCAGGACTATCCACAAACGACATCATTTCAAGCACTTGCAATTGAGCCGGATTAAAAACTGTAACATTCATATATTTGGATTTGGTTCTAATGCAAAAGAACAAATTTTTTTCTTTATTTCCTAATGAATAGGATAAAAGGATTAAAAAAACAAATGGAGAATCAAAATCTTTCAGTAGCAGGAATTTGGCGATTTCCGTTTACTTCCCCGCTGAAAACTCCTTGATGCGCTGTTCTTCACTTAGGCGGCATATTAGTAGCTGACCGTTCTTTTCTGCCACGATGTAGCCGTCCAGACCTTCCAGTACCACCTTGCGTTCGTCTGCCACATGCACCACACAGTTCCGGCAGTTGAATAACTTCACGTTTGCTCCTACGGAGGCATTGCCATTCTCATCTTGCGGCAACAGCGTGTGCAGCGAACCCCAGCTGCCTAAGTCACTCCATCCGAACTCTGCCGGTAGCACATAGATATTCTCTGCCTTCTCCATTACCGCATAGTCGATGGAAATCTTCTCGCAAGTAGGGAAGAGCCGCTTCAGCTCCTCCGCCTCTTTGTCCGTAAACAAGGCAGGCTCCAGCTCGTCCATCACTCCGGCAATCTGCGGTGCATACCTGCGTATGGCATTCGTAATCGTGTCCGCGTTCCACACAAATATCCCCGCGTTCCAAAAATAATTCCCCGCAGCCAGATACCCCTTTGCCGTTTCCACATCCGGTTTCTCCTTAAACGCTTCCACCTCGCAGATACCCTTTGCGTCCGCTTCCCCCTGAGCAGCAATATACCCGTAGCCCGTTTCCGGTCGGGTAGGTTTCATCCCCAAGGTCACGATAGCCTGCGAGTCCGCCGTCTTCTCCAGCGCCACGGCAATGCAGCGAGCAAACTCCGCCGTATCAATCACCAGCGCATCCGAAGGCGTCACCACGATGTTCGCCTGCGGAAACTCCTTTCTGATCTTCCAGCACGCATACGCGATACACGGCGCCGTATTCCTTGCCTCCGGTTCTGCCAGAATATGCTGAGCCGGAATCTGCGGCAACTGTTCCTTTACTATGTCGACATACCTTTCCGATGTCACCACCCAGAAGTTCTCTTTCGGGCAGATACCCTTGAAACGCTCCACTGTGAGCTGAATCAGCGATTTTCCAACTCCCATCACGTCGATAAACTGTTTGGGATATTCGGGGGTACTCATAGGCCAGAAACGGCTTCCTATGCCGCCTGCCATGATAACTATATGATTTTGCATGAATAAAACTTCAATTTGATTAATATTTTAATTATCAAGATTTCCTTTATATATATCTTCCAGATATTTAATTCTGTTCTTTATAAAAAATTTCTCTTCAAAATATTTTCTTGAATTTTCTTCAAATACCTGTCTTTTTTCAGAGTGTTCTATCAAATAATTGATTTTATCAGCAAATACCTCTTCTTTCAAAGGAAGGAGATAGCCATTATAATTGTCTTCCACGCAATCTTTATTTCCTAATACATTTGAAGCAACTATACATTTACCGAGAGACATTGCTTCAATAACAGCCAATGGTAAACCTTCATATCTTGAGGTTGTTAAGTAGAATAATGAATCTTTGACATACCTCATCGTTTCGTCATGATTTAGCCATGGCAATAGAATGATTGTATTTTCTAGTTGATAATCTTTTATCATAGATTTCAAACGTTCCAAATCAGGGGAATAATATCCAACTCCTAAAATATAAAATTGAATATTAGGATGTTTCTTATGAACTTCTTTAATGACATTAACCAAAAAAAAAG
>NZ_DBMACV010000047.1:0-26496 GCF_057861905.1 Phocaeicola sp.
TTATTGTTTCTTTGAAAACAAACCGGATGCATTGCAAGGATACTATATTGAGGACTCAAAACAACTGGCCTTATTCTAAACTTATCCCGAACTCAGGTACTATAGTAAACGCTTCCAGTCTTACTGTCATAGCCTAAAACATAGTAAACGAACGGTGCACTCCAGTTACTTACAGGCGGAACAGAGAACACGTTAGATGCACTCAGAATTACAGCATATTTAGTCTGTCCGTTTTCTTCTACAGGCACTACTTCGAAGAAAATCTTCGGTCCGTAATCGAAGAACAAGTCATCTGCATCCACTGCAGTATAAGAAGCATTATTGAACAAATCCCATGGGCTGGCATACTGGTGAGGGAAACTACCCTTCATACGTCCAACCACACGATTTTTCATCTTGTACAGATTAATCTGTTTTTCGCGTGCTTCAATATAGTTGGCTTTCTCTTCATCGATATAAATCTTAGCCTCTTCTTCGGTCATGCCTTTCATTTTCATGATAGTCTGAACCAATCCTTCATAATCCGGATATTCGCCTGCATCTTCCGGTTCTCTGGCAAATTCAATCGGGAAAGTAACAGCCTTTACACTACCATCAGTAGCTACTTGATTGAATGTAGCATTCCATGTACCACACAATGCATTCAATACAGCCTGTCCGTCAGCATCAACCGGAGTACCAAAATCGGCTACAGCGGTTGCCTTTGCCATATAAGGCTCGGACAAATCTTCATCTTCATTATATGCCTGTACAGCCAACATATTTTCTTCTTCCGGATATGAATCGAAGTACATCTTATATCCTTCGGCACTGTTAATAGCCTCTATTACATCAGCTGATACAACATCCTTTCCATAATTTGTCAGATAATATTTTTCATCCATTCCATATTCAGGACGTAATGAAGAATTCCATTCCGACATAGAGTTCTCTACATAACGAATGCCTCTGCAATCGCCGTTAGGAGCCTTAATTGTATAACTAACTTTATAAGGCTGATCTTTTTCTACGTTGCCTACAACCGTCAGTTGCACATCAGGCTTAGTAGATTCTACAATTTCATATACTTCATCCTGGAAGCTCTGTTTAGAATAGTCATCCGCAAAATTAGATGTAACGAACAAATGATACTTCTTTCCGATTTCCAGACCAGTATATTCAATTTCCTGCGGCTCTACCAGTGGAGTACTTTCATTGAAAACCATTGCTGGTATACCTTGTTCACCTACAAACTGAATCATTTTCTGATAATCGTCATCCGAAGCCATAAAGATACCATAGCTCAATGCACCTTCCGGAGGAGTGATAGACACTTTCAGTTTAGATTCATTTTTCTTCAGAACCGAAACTGTAGCCTTTGCATCCACCTGTTCTGCTCCCTGAGCATATACCATCTGTTTGGCATACAAGCCGTTGAAAGTTACATATTCGTCGGACCATTCTTCTGAATAGTCGCCTACGGTTGGCGCAAGAACCTGACTCCACATAATACCGCCTCCGCCATAATCAACTTCATAATCAAGATTGCCATCCACATCACATTCACCAACCAGAATGACATAAGCTGTACCCTGATGAACTTCCCAAGTTCCCCAGTTCTCATCACCCGGAACCATCAACTCACCATTGGTTACAGTGATATCCTGCGGACCAGAAGAAATACCCGTAGCCGGATTCTTCAGAAAATCAATGTCAGTCTGCAAGAACTGATCCTTCATCGAATTATAATTCAACGCATCGGCAAACACCCACTTATAATATTTATCGGAAGGCATTTCGATATGGAATTTAATTTCATCACGAGTTGCAGAAATTACAGTAATACGTCTGGAATAAGCAGGAGTCTTGAATTCAAATCCTTTCACCTGATATTCCGAGCCCACCTTGAAAGCCAGAATAGCTGTATATTCTGTATCTCCGTTCAAGCCATACAGTGCAATATGTTTTCACCATCTGTTGCAGTAAAGACGCCATTACCTCCTTCTCTTTCGGCATCAGCGAACATTACTTCAGCATCGGGGAAGTCAGCTTCGTCAACACTACCTTCTTTTACCAGATAAGTATAAGAATCAACTCCCGCCAAATTCAGGGAAATATTGGCAGAAGTTGCATAGATAGCACTACTCTCATCTCCATCTGCACTTTTAATCTCAATAGTTACTTCAGATTCCGGTCCCTCACCCGGAGGAGTTACTTCTTCGTCATTGCCACTACATCCTCCCAATACAACCAGGAAAAACATTGAGGCCAATAAGACTGAAAATTTAAATTTCTTCATAAAAAAGAATTTTAATTAATTAATATAAATCAAAAACGCTCTCTCTTAAAAGTTTAGATTTTGCCAAATAAGCATTCTCCCTATCAACTAATTGTTGTTAACTGAAATGCAAAAATAGACAAGAGATTGGAAAAATAAAATAAATTATGAAAAAAGTTCAAAATAATATTGCAGGAACAAATATTGTATATAGAGCAAATATAATGGATTAATATCACACAAAATACACCACCTATCATAACATTTTGACAACAAAAAAACAGATATTAATAACAAAATAGAAACCACAAAACATATAGTTTTATTTAACTCAAATAAGAGTTAATATCATTTTCACTTTTTAATAGAAAAATCATAATTCACTTAAAAGTCTAAAAGAGCTTAATCTTATGCAAGGTTTTTACAATATGTAAAATAAGTTAAACGAATTGTTATACAATATTTATAAGGACAGATTCCAACAAACATCGGCAAAAGATTTCTGTTTTTATTTTTATTTTTGTCGAATACAAAACAGCAGTAAATTTTATCATGAATAAAGAAAAGCGAATACTGGTAGGCATGAGTGGAGGAATAGACAGCTCTGCCACCTGCATCATGCTACAAGAACAAGGTTACGAAGTTGTAGGTGTAACCATGAGAACATGGGATATCCCCTCTCACTTTTCTACTCCCCATCAGGAACAACCCGATGAAATACTGGAAGCACAGGCACTGGCCAAGCGACTGGGCATAGAGCATCATGTAGCCGATGTCCGTGAAGAGTTCCGCAACGTAATCGTCCGGTACTTTATCGACGAATACATGAAGGGACGTACACCGAATCCCTGTGTCATGTGCAATCCGCTGTTCAAGGAACGTATCCTGTGCGAATGGGCCGACCGAACCGGATGTGCGCAGATTGCAACCGGCCATTACTGCCGTCTGGAAGACCGGAACGGACATCGTTATATTGTTACCGGCGACGATGCAACAAAAGACCAGTCCTACTTTCTCTGGAAACTGCCGCAGGAAATATTAAAGCGGATGGTATTCCCGTTGGGAGGCATGACCAAGGCTGAGGTACGAGATTACCTTGCCGGCAAAGGCTTCGAAGCCAAAGCGCGCGGAGGCGAAAGCATGGAAATCTGCTTTATCGACAAAGACTACCGGGAATTTCTGAGAGAACATTGTCCGGACATCGACCAACGAATAGGACCGGGATGGTTTGTCGACAGTAAAGGATTAAAACTCGGACAACATAAAGGATTTGCCTACTACACTATCGGACAACGCAAAGGACTGGAAATTGCTCTGGGACGTCCGGCATACGTCCTTAAAATAAATCCGGCAAAAAATACCGTCATGCTGGGCGACGCAGAACAACTGAAAGCCGGATACATGCTGGTTGAAGATATTAACGTAATAGACATGAAAGAATTGCTGGAATGCACGAACCTTTCCGTACGCATCCGATACCGCAGCCGTCCCATTCCCTGCCGCATCGTACAGCTCGACGACTCACACCTGCTGGTAAAATTCGAAGCAGAAGCCTCGGCCATAACCCCGGGACAATCGGCTGTATTCTACGATGGCGGAAGAGTTTTAGGAGGAGGATTCATTGCCTTTCAGCAGGCTATCAAGAAGCTTGCAGCCGAAAACGAAGAAAAGTTCTAACTTCTGTACCCTTTATCTGCTTCTCTACCGGCAACTACCATACCGCGTCCACCGCCGGCAAGGTACAACATTTCATTACGGATAAAGAGCACAGAATACAAAGCCCGTAACGATACAAAAGAAACGTCAGGAGATTTCGACAAAAACCTCCCGACGTTTTCTTATTTTTTGTACAAAAGTTTTTTTCTTTTGTACAAAAAATAATTCATATTCCAGCATCAACGATACGAATCGGCAAATTCTTTCGATACAGAATTGTTCACACTCTTGCACACATCCGCACTGAAATCCATTCCACAACGGATAATGGCATCCCAGTCCTCTTCACCCAACTCCGCCAAATCATCCCGACGGACACGGTACTTCAGCAATCCGTATACAACTCCTGCATTAAAATTATCACCGGCCCCTATCGTACTGACAGCTTTCAGAGGAGTAACCGGATAATCCTTGCATACATTTTTTGTACGCAGACGCACATCACCATCAGCATCCGTGCAGATAAAGTTCGGACAATAGAAAGCTACATGATTCTGATAAACCTTGTCTGCATCCGGCTGGCGGAACATATTCTGAAAATCCTCCGTCGAACCTCTCAGAATATCTGTATACTCAAAATTTTCTATAATGGTAGGCATCAGCTTTATCGCCTCATTGACATGGGTACTGCGGAAATTCACATCATAATAAACAATGGCTCCCGCGTCACGCGCCTTGTCGAGCAACTCCTTTACCTTGTCGCGCAATACAGGCGTAACGGCAAAATACGATCCTATCATGATAATATCATCCCGCGAAACGTCGGGCATATTCACATCCAGCCTCTGCCGCGGATAATCCTTATAGAAAATATATTCAGCATCGTTGCGCTCATTAAGAAAAGCCAGTGACACAGGCGATTTCCCTTCCGGAAACACATTTACGTTTGCCGTATCTACTCCATTATCACGCATATTTGCCAGAATCATTTCTCCCACACGGTCGTTTCCCGTTTCACTGATGAAGGTGACATTCTGCCCCATCCTCCCCAGCGAAATCATGGCATTATAGACCGATCCCCCCGGAACCGCAGCCTGCGGCTGTCCGTCACGGAACAGGATGTCAAGAATCGTTTCTCCAATACCGATAACCTTTCTCATAAGCCACCCTTTACATTATTTACTCAGCGCACGGGAACGTTCACCCAGATAGCCCCCATGATGACGTTTGCTATATTCTTCTATGGTAAATCCGGTCTGCTTCATAGTTTCCACCACCAGTATATCGCCGATAACCGTCATTACGGTAGTAGAAGTAGTAGGAGTCATGCCCAGCGGACACACCTCGTCCGGGTGTCCGGTAGCCAGACAAATATCGGCAGCCTCAGCAAGCGGACTGACAGGATTTCCGGTAATGACAATCTTTTTCAACGACGGATTCAGGCGATGAGCCAGATCGGTCAACTCCACTATCTCACGTGTCTTTCCAGAATTGGAAATCAGAAGCAGCAAATCGTTTTCCTGCAAAATACCCAGGTCGCCATGCTGCGCCTCACTCGGATGAAGAAATACGGCAGGGATGCCCGTAGAACAAAAAGTCGTGGCAATATTCATAGCAATCTGTCCTGCTTTGCCCATTCCGCTGGTTACCAGTTTACCCTTTTTGCGATGTACTTGCTCTACAATCAGTGCAACCGCTTTCTCGTATGCATCTGTTACGGGAATGTTCAATACAGCTTGCGCTTCGCGCTGCAACAGTTCGTGAATAGATGAAATCATATTAAGATGTATTTAGTAAATTAAGAATTCAATAATTGCTTCAGTTCGTCGAAAGTATTTGCTACAGCAAAGTAATTCTTCAGAGGACGATGTGCGAAATGCTGCGTTTCCAGTCCTCCGAGAAAATCGATAATTCCGTTCCAGAAACCGTTCACATTATAGAATATCACTTTCTTTTCATGATACCCTATAGTGGCCGAAGCCATAACATGAAAAATTTCATCCAATGTTCCCACGCCTCCGGGCAATGCAACAGCTACGTCGGCTTCCTGCAACATAATATCTTTCCGGTCGCTCAGATTGACAGCCCGAAACGTCACATCAAGCAGATCGCTTACCATCCCCCTCTCCTCAAGTTTAGTAGGAACTACGCCCATAATCATGGCACCATGCTCTTTTGCAGCGCGGGCAACGGCATCCATCAGTCCGGTATTCGAGCCGCCATAAATCAGCCACTTGCCGGTCTGCCCCAGCCAGGCTCCCACCTCCGCTGCTTTTTCAGCATAAACCGCATCAATGTGATCGGATGCAGAACAGAATATCGCAATTTTATTCATAATACTTTACGTTAAGCCACACTGCCTGTTTACACAGATACATGCAAAAATCTTATAGTTCAGCCTATACACAACTAAAAAATTTACCAGACAACTGATGCAACCGGCAGTGAGAGAATCAATATTCTTGCAAATATCCGTATTTTTTCAGTTACGACAATAAGTATTATTGTATTTTTGTATCGAAAATCGACTCAAAGAAAAAACTCATGCCATACAATACCTTTATTCTGCCCAACGGGTTACGCATTATACATACTCCAAGTACTACCAATGTTACTTATTGCGGATTCGCCGTCGATGCCGGTACACGCGACGAATATCCCGACGAGCAAGGTATGGCACATTTTGTGGAACACCTTATATTTAAAGGAACACGCAAGCGGCGTGCATGGCATATCCTGAACCGTATGGAAAATGTAGGAGGCGATTTGAATGCATATACTAATAAGGAGGAAACCGTCATATACAGCGCCTTCCTGAAAGAGCATTTTGCCCGTGCGGTAGAACTACTGACCGACATCGTATTCAGCAGTACCTTTCCCCAACAGGAAATAGCCAAAGAGGTAGAAGTCATAATCGATGAAATCCAAAGCTACGAAGACAGTCCGGCAGAACTAATATTCGACGACTTCGAAGAACTGATCTTTCCTGACCATCCCTTAGGACGCAACATTTTGGGGGAACCGGAACAATTGCGCCGTTTCGGCAGCCAGGATGCCCTCCGTTTTGTAGGGAGATACTATAAACCTACCAATATGGTCTTCTTTGTACAAGGCGACATAGATTTCAAGCGCATTGTACGAACCGTAGAAAAGGCGACAGCAGGAATTCCATTCTCAGAAGTAGAAGGCTACCAGCGGCAAGCTCCTCTGCCCTATCAGCCCCGACAACTCGTTTCACATAAAGATACTCATCAGGCACACGTCATGATTGGCGGACGAGGATATAACGCATACGATGAAAGACGCACAGGCCTTTACCTGCTCAACAACATATTGGGAGGTCCCGGCATGAACAGCCGGCTGAACGTATCGTTACGCGAGAAACGAGGACTGGTATATACGGTAGAATCGAACCTGACAGCTTATACAGACACCGGAACATTCTGTATCTATTTTGGCTGCGACCAGGAAGATGCCGACTATTGTACGGAACTTGTACATAAGGAACTGAAAAAGTTATGCGACCATGCTCTGACCTCCACCCAACTACATGCTGCCAAAAAACAAATCATCGGACAAATCGGAGTGGCAAGCGACAATTTTGAAAACAATGCCCTCGATATGGCAAAATGCTTTCTTCACTACAAACGTTACGAAGAGAAAGAAGAAATATTTCAACGAATCGAAGCACTGACATCTTCGCAACTTTTACAAATCTCAAACGAGATGTTTTCCGAAAATTACTTGTCTACCTTAACATATAAATGAAACATTACGATTTATTTTTGTCGATTCATCAAAATAGTACAGAAATTTAGACAAAACACGAAATTTGACAAATAAAAAATTTTTGTCATACAGACATATTTCATAAATTTGTCTCGTAATCAAAGTTAATAGATTCTATCTATTTATAAAGAACATTATGGAGGACAACGTATCTGTACTTGAAATCACATCTGGAATATGCTGTATACTTACTGCTATATTCTTACATTATTCGGCCATACCCAAGAATAATAATAAGAAAAATTACCAGAAAGGCTACATCTTAGTAGAAATAGCCTCCCTGATATTAGGTATATCTGCTTTATCATTTGCCTTTGCAGGAGGCTCTTTAAATATATATGGTAAGAGCTATTTCATCCAGCTCATCCTGCCAGTAGAAACTTTGCTGGTATTTTGGATATTCGTATATCCACTTTACGAGAGAGAGAGGCTAAAAAATTTTCTCAGGCATCAGGTCTTTTACACCGCTTTACTATGCGCAGCAAACATTATATATATATTTATGGCCGAGGGTAAGCCCGGAGAATGGTTTTACTATATCCTGGTTTCATGCTACGTAATACAATTTATTTTTTACACAATCATCTATATACACATTACCAAAATCTTACTAAAAGGGAAAAGCATCGAAGCAGCAAACCTGAAAAAATACCCGCTTCGGACATGGGCTGCCGCCTTTATAATAGGTGTAATGGGAATCGTAGCCGAAATATACCCCAACTATATTTACCTGCAAATATTTACCCTCTGCTATACAGTCTTCTTTATTTCATTGGGTATACAATATCATAATTACAGCATAATAGTTTCCAATGAACCGTCAGTTAATAAAGAGCCAGCCGTTCCGGCTGCGGCACCTGCAGAGCAGCATCACTCAGAAGAAAAAAGGCACGGTCAGAACAACGATGTCATAAAAGAGAAAATCACGCAATGGGAAGAGAGCAAAGGATACCTAAAACTTGGAGTTACCATTCAAGATTTAAGCCGTGAAATAGGTGTAAATCGTACATATTTGTCAAATTACATCAACGAAACCTATCAGACAAATTTCAATGGTTGGGTAAACGACCTCCGCATAGAAGAAGCCAAGCAAAAAATTATACAATCACCCGACATAAATCTGAGCGACCTTGCCGAAATGGTAGGATTTGCCGACCAGGCGCATTTCAGCAAGCAATTCAAACTAAAAGAGGGCATTCCGCCTTCGGTTTGGAAGAAAGATCACCGCCCTCCAAAAGAAAAAAGTTAATTTTTACCTTTTTGTCAAAAAATACACAATTATATACAAATAGACAAGCATAGGCACCGCCTTTGCGAGTAAATTTGTAAATAAAATAAAAAGCGATATAGTAAAGAACATTATCAATTATCATTCATTAATTAATTAAAAGTATGAAGAAAAAATTCTATGGAGCCCTTGTATTAGGAAGCGTGCTTCTTGCAGGGGGAATGGTATCTTGCTCTGATTACGATGATGACATTGATAGCTTGAACAACCGCGTTACAGCTGTCGAACAGACTGTAAAGGAACTTCAAGACAAAATCAATGCCGGTGCTGTAATCACAGATGTACAGACTGTCGAGAACGGAGTAAAGGTTACTTTGAGCGATGGCAATTCATTTACATTGGAAAATGGTAAGGATGGAGCTGCTGGTTCTGTAGTAACTATTGGTGATAACGGTAACTGGTTTATTGATGGAGTAGACACAGGTAAACCATCAAGAGGAGAAAAAGGAGAACAAGGTGAACCGGGAGAACCAGGACAACCTGGAGGTGACGGAACTACAGCTCCTAGCAAATATTACATACCAAATGAAGATGGTTACTGGTATGTAGTAAATGTTGCTGCTGATGGTACTGAAAGCGCTCCTGAAAAAACTGATGTTAAATGGGCTCCAGAAGGCATGATGACAGCTGTATGGGATACAGAAAACGAAGCTTTGTTGGTTTATGGAGTTAAAGACCATAACGGAGTTCTGAAAATTAACTTAGGTACAGCTTTGAAAGGTTTGGTATTTACTCCATCATTGTATTTGGATGGTGTAGAAGGTACTCGCTATCCATACATTAGCGGTAACTATTTGCAAGCTAATGGTTCTGCAACTGGTACATCATCAACAGGAGCTACATTTACTATTCCTGCTAAGAATGCATGGGATAATATAGCAACTGCCGTATATAATATCGGTGCAAATGATACAGTAGTTTACCATTTGAACCCAACAAGTGCACAGGTTAAAGATGCAGACTTCCGCTTCCTTTATAATAATCCAGAAATGATTACAACCCGTGCAGAAGGTGTTAGCATAAACTATAATAACTACAATGAAAAGACAGAAGACGGAGATTTGAAAGTTGGTTATCAAATCGCAAATCCGCAATTGTTAGAAACTGCTGGTGCTGACAAGATTTCTGTAATGGCATTGGAAGTTGAATTGGGTAATGATACTACTATTACATCAGACTACGCAGCAATCGTTCCTGCCGTAAGAACTTTAAAGGCTATTGCATTTAAACAGAAAACAACTAAGATGCCAGATAATTACGATTTGTACAATACTGGTAAATTGGCTGTTGAAGAAGAAGGTAGTGTAGCAGTACAATACAATGGTGGTAGCGTAAACTTAAGTGACTTGCTGAATATCCACTACATACAGGCAGACTGGAAAGCAGCTACTGGTGGTGAACATCAAGTAATGTCATACGAACGTGCAAAGCAATTCGGATTACACTTCGAATACGAAATGCTTAGCTATACAACAGGAACAAACAATACAGAAGAAAATAAGTATGGTAAAGTTGATCAGCTGACAGGTGAATTCACTCCTTGCTATGTTAATGACCAAGGTGAATCTGTAGCTTGTCCTGATGACAAAACTTCAACAACAGGTATTTCTGCTGTAGGTCGTGAACCTGTAGTTATCGTTAAACTTGTTAATGAAAAGGGTGATGTCGTTTTAGCTGGTTACATCAAGATTGATATCGTTAAGGAAATCAGTACTAAAGAAATCGTCGTAAAAGACTTTACTAAGCCTTATGTATGTGATGGTTTCGAATGTGGTATCAAGTGGGATGACATGTCTGGTAAGATTATCGAAGAACTTGGCATGACTAAGGATGACTTCGTTAAGACTTATACTTTGAAGGCAAACGAAACATACGTAAAAGAAAACAATAAGTTTGTTTTGGTTCAAAACAACAAGTATGGAGTAATGTCACTGGGTTCAGATTGGAATGTTTCAACAACTAACGATATTATCAAATGGACTGCAAACTTCAACCAGATGGATGCTGTTTACAACGAAACTGGACATGCAGTTACATTATATGCTTGCTTCCAGTCTAAAGTAGACAAAGATCACAATTTGGTATATATCGGTTTAACTACCACAGTTCTTGATAAGCCAGAAGTAACATTCGGCGAAAAGATTAAAGAATATTGGTATCCAGGTGACCAGTCAGAAGTTGCTAAGAGAGATACAGTTCGTATGAACGTACCACGTCCTACTACTGCAGGTATCACTAATAGAGATGTATTCGAATATGCTAAAGATTTGGATGATAACTTCAAAGGAAACGCTGTAGTTATAACTCCGACTACCGCAGCACAGAATGCATCATATGATTTAGCAAAATTAGGTACTAAATATCACTATGAATTTGCTAAAGAACAACCAAAGATTGGTCAATATCAATTGTCTCGCCATGCAACAGATCCTACAAAATTGGTTATGGGCGGTGCAATAATTGCTCAAATTGCTTCTGATGGTACATTAGACTACACTCATGACAAAATCGCAGAAGAAATTCTGAATATGTACGACCACAATACTCCGCTTTGCTATGCAAATGTTGAAGTTGTAGCTACTTATGATGATTGCGACTTGGCTTTGGGTAAAGATGCATTTAAAGTACGTTTCTTACGTCCTGTAGATATTTTGCCAGGTGACAATGCTAAATTTGTAGATGCTCAGGCTAATGGTTCAAGCGTAGTTTTAGGTGATTTGTTTAAATTGCAAGACTGGCGTGATAAGATGTTGATTGCTGGAACTAGCGGTAACTATAAGAGCGCTGTTGAAAACGGCTGTAACTTGTATGACTACTATTGGCTCGATCAGATTAAGATTGACATCGAAAATGCTGAATGTAACTTAACAGGTTCATGGGAAGTAGTTAAGAATGTTACAAACAAATTGCAATTATATGTTGAAGGTTATACACCTAATACATCAGTAACATTATCAATGAATGATGTTAAGATGTTGAATACAACTAAGATTACATACAAGAACAACGAAGGTAACGTTCAGAAATTCAATTTAAGAATCCCTGTAGAAATTACATATTCTTGGGGTACACTGAAAGGTGTCATTGAAGCAACAGTTGATTCAACTATCGCAAACGACTAATCTTTCAAGATTATAAAATAAAAAAAGGTGTGCCTTTTGGGTACACCTTTTTTTAAATCAATAAATTATGAAAAAGTTAGTAAAATCTCTTTTATACATATCTTTTATTATATGTTGCTTCAGCGCATGTAATAACAAGAAAAACACCCAAAAAGAGGAAACTGTTAAATCATGGGGAGAAGCAAAAGCAGAATTTGTTTCCGAACTCTCATCATCCGATACATCTAATGTAAAAACGATAGCATTCCAATGCATGGATTTATTAAAAGCTGATAGTATAAGCCAAGCATTAGATATGTTATACACAATCGAAGGTACCAAACTACGTAAAATGTCTGACGAAGAGAAAATCCAATTAACAAAACGTTTTAAAATATTTCCTGTCATAGATTATAAATTTGAAGGGATAACATTTTCTACTCAAGGAAATAATGATGTAAAATTCACCTATTATTTCTCAAAATCAGATTATTTCTCAAAATCAGAAAATCCTCAAGATACACCTAAAGCTTTAGGCTTAATGTTTAATCCTATAAAAATAGACAATCAATGGTATCTTACCATGAAGAATATAGGACAAGGCAGCCAAGACATGCAAAATCGTCCTACAGATAACTCTGTAGCTCCTGCTGAAATAACATTCTAAAGGATTCAACCCTCTAAAATATAAGATTATGAAACTAAGAAGAAACCTTACAGCCGTTATGCTCGGAATAGGCATGACTTCTGTATTCGCACAGACTAACACAAGTCTGCAAATCAAGGAAGAAGGAAAGACTGAATTTGTTCCTCACTGGTTCATGCAAGTACAAGCCGGTGCTGCACACACACGTGGTGAAGCTAAATTTGGAGATTTAATCTCGCCAGCTGGTGCTATCTACGGCGGCTACCAGTTTACACCGCTCTGGGGACTGCGTGCTGGAATAAGTGGTTGGCAGGCTAAAGGAGGATGGGCTGCCGGCAATCAACATTACAAGTACAACTACTTGCAAGGAAATGTAGATGCGACACTGGATCTGAGTAATCTGTTCTGTCGTTATAATCCTGACCGTTTCTTCAATGCTTATATGTTTGTAGGAGTAGGTCTGAACGGAGCTTTCAACAATGACGAAGCTGTAGCATTGGCTAACAAAGGCTATGACTTACGTTACCTGTGGACAGATAACAAAATCAGTCCAGTAGGAAGAGCTGGTCTGGGCACTAATCTGCGACTGACCTCGAACTTGTTCTTTAACATCGAGGTGAACGCAAATGTGTTGTCGGATAAATTCAACTCAAAGAAAGCAGGAAATGCCGACTGGCAGTTTAATGCACTTGCCGGATTTACCATTAAATTCGGAAAGACTTCTCGTAAGACAGAACCTGTATATTATGAACCGACTCCACAACCGGCTCCTGTTGTAAAAGAAGAGCCGAAACCTGTACAACAGCCTGCTCCGGTAAAACAAGAAAAAATCAACCTGACAGAAAATGTCTTCTTCACTATCAACTCGTCAAAGATTCAGACGACAGAAGAACAGAAGATTGAAAAACTGGCAGAATTCATGAAGAATCATGCGGACTGCAAAGTTACGATCTGCGGATATGCAGACAAGCAGACCGGTAATGCAAATATTAACATGAGCCTTTCTAAGAAACGTGCCGAAGCCGTTGCTGCCCAACTGAAAGAAAAAGGCATCGACAGCCAGCGTATCACTGTTGATTACAAAGGTGAGACTGTACAGCCATTTAGCACGGCCGAAGAAAACCGTGTGACAATCTGTATAGCAGAATAACAGAACCCTTTAATTCTTCATAACACGAAAAGGAGTGTCGCTCTCTCTTCCCCCTGAGAGGTGTTGACACTCCTTTATTTTTTTCATATAGCCCCGCTTTTTACACGTAAAGAATACTTCAACCCGGGAAGAGCAACCTTATTTACACGGCAACGGAACATACGCGATTGTTTTTCCCGGAAAAATTAGTACCTTTGCCCGAGAAAGTATCTAATAACAAACGCACTAAGCTATACACATGAAAATAGAAGATAAACTGACTGCCTCCGTCATCAACGGGGTAAAAGAATTGTACGGTGCAGAAGTTCCTGCTAAAATGGTACAATTGCAGAAAACCAAAAAAGAGTTTGAAGGTCATCTTACGCTCGTGGTTTTCCCTTTTCTGAAAATGTCGAAGAAAGGTCCGGAACAGACTGCTCAGGAAATTGGTGAATATCTGAAACAGAATGAACCGGCTATCGCAAGCTATAATGTAATCAAAGGATTCTTGAACCTGACTATTGCATCGGATGTATGGGTGGAACTGTTGAATCGCATTCACGCTGATGCACAATGGGGAATACAGAAAGTTGCCGACAATGCACCGCTGGTAATGATTGAATATTCTTCTCCCAATACAAATAAACCGCTCCATCTGGGCCATGTCCGCAATAACCTGCTGGGTAATGCACTTGCCAATATCATGGCTGCCAACGGCAATAAGGTTGTGAAGACTAACATTGTAAACGACCGAGGCATTCATATCTGCAAATCAATGTTGGCTTGGCTGAAATATGGTAATGGCGAAACGCCTGAATCATCGGGCAAGAAGGGTGATCACTTGATTGGTGATTATTACGTGGCTTTCGACAAGCATTATAAAGCTGAAGTAGCCGAACTGATGGAAAAAGGGTTGAGCAAGGAAGAAGCCGAGGCTCAGTCACCTTTGATGCAAGAAGCTCGCGAAATGCTTCGTAAATGGGAAGCAAATGATCCTGAAATCCGTGCGTTGTGGAAGAAAATGAACGACTGGGTTTATGCGGGATTCGATGAAACATATAAAATGATGGGCGTCAGCTTCGACAAGATATACTACGAATCAGAAACTTATCTGGAAGGAAAGAAAAAGGTTCTGGAAGGGCTCGAAAAAGGTCTTTTCTACCGCAAGGAAGATGGTTCTGTATGGGCTGACCTGACTCCGGAAGGACTGGATCATAAATTGTTGCTGCGTGGTGATGGTACTTCTGTATATATGACTCAGGATATCGGTACTGCCAAACTCCGTTTCCAGGACTTTCCTATTAACAAAATGATTTATGTAGTAGGAAACGAACAGAATTATCACTTCCAGGTACTTTCTATTCTGCTCGATAAACTGGGATTTGAATGGGGTAAGGATTTGGTTCACTTCTCTTACGGTATGGTAGAATTACCTGAAGGTAAGATGAAAAGCCGTGAAGGTACGGTTGTTGATGCCGACGACCTGATGGAGGCTATGATAGAAACAGCTAAGGAAACCAGCAGTGAACTGGGCAAACTGGACGGACTGACTCAGGAAGAGGCAAACAACATCGCACGTATTGTCGGTCTGGGCGCTTTGAAGTACTTCATCCTGAAAGTGGATGCACGCAAGAACATGACGTTCAACCCGAAAGAATCTATCGACTTCAACGGTAATACAGGACCGTTTATCCAGTATACTTACGCTCGTATCCAGTCTATCTTGCGTAAAGCTGCAGAAGCTGGTATCACCATCCCTGCTGTAATTCCAACAGGTGTGGAACTGAGTACCAAAGAAGAAGGATTGATTCAGATGCTTGCCGATTTTACAAACGTAGTACGTCAGGCCGGCAGTGATTATAATCCGTCTATTCTTGCAAACTATGCATACGAACTGGTAAAGGAATATAATCAGTTCTACCACGATTTCAGCATTCTGCGTGAAGAAAATGAGGCACTGAAGGTATTCCGTCTTGCCTTGAGCCAGAATGTGGGAAAAGTAGTTAAGCTGGCAATGGGACTGCTCGGTATTGAGGTTCCAGAACGTATGTAATCAAAATACAAAATAAATATAGTATTTCATAATTCACCACGGATTATACAGGCTTTGCACGCTATGTGTAAGAATCTGCGTAATCTGTGGTGAATTGGTTTATAACGTATCCTTTATTGACAAGTTATGGCAAAGCAGCAGAAATTTTATGTAGTATGGAAAGGTGTGGAACCAGGAATATATTCTTCGTGGACCGACTGCCAGCTGCAAATCAAGAATTACAAGGGGGCTATATATAAGTCTTTCTCTACCCGTGAAGAAGCAGAGCATGCCTTTGCCACGCCGGCACATCATTTTCTGAAAGGAAGTCATTCACAAACAAAAGAAACATCTGAGAAGAAGATTCCCGAGAACTTCGATCTTAATTGCCTCGCCGTAGATGCGGCTTGTAGTGGAAATCCTGGACCAATGGAATATAGAGGCGTGTATTTGCTGACCGGACAAGAAATATTTCATTTCGGACCGATGTATGGGACAAATAATATCGGAGAGTTTCTTGCTATCGTACACGGACTGGCTTTGATGAAACAAAAGGGAATCAATATGCCTATCTATTCCGATAGCCGCAATGCCCTGAACTGGGTAAAACAGAAAAAATGTAAAACGAAACTGGAACGTACGGAAAAAACGGAAGCATTATTCCAGCTCATAGAACGGGCAGAAAAGTGGCTGAATGAAAATCAGTATACCACTCCTCTGCGTAAATGGGAAACTGATGTGTGGGGAGAAGTTCCGGCTGATTTCGGCAGAAAATAACTTTCTGCCTGCCTATAACACTTCACCAACCGCACAAACAAGTCTGTTAGCGCCCCAGATAACGGGCATATCGGGGATAGTTTCTCCGCAACAGTCTCAAGAATTTTCTCCAGAACTTCTGACTAAGCAAGAAGAACAAAAAGATAGTTCCGACAATACACACTGCGCCAAACAACTCTTTCAGACTCGTCAAAAGAGTCTGACGGGTTACTTCGGCATAAAGTTGCTGGATAGATACATCGGGCATCCATTCTTTTACCAAATCCATTTTACGGCTTAACAAGCCGATATTATCCTGCTGCATATATTTGAGCCAGCGGTTCAGGATAGCTGTGCCTAATGGCGTGGCAATACTGGTACGAATAAAGCTCAACACGCACAGTCCCTGAAAGAAATGCTTGAATGGAACTGTCTTGGCTACATAAATAGTCAGTGAAATATAAAGTATCCCATGCCCTAACCCTTTCAAGAAATTAGGTATGTAAAAACTCTCTATATTCAGATTGGGATCAATCAGAAAATACATGTAATACTGATAGACTACTATTAATATAAAGCCAACGGTTATCAGCAGCTTATATCCTTTCCGCAGAACAACCTGACGGTAAAAAACGACTCCCGCACCAGCCAATATGCCGATAAACACACACCAGTTGATGGATACAGCATTCAATGTATCGTACTTCAGAATGGAGCTCATAAACATTTCCTGTAAAACGGATGAGGTCGTAAGAAACAGACACAGCATCAGAAAAAGAAAAAGAATGGTCGGGAAATGACGGTACTTGAATACGTGAGGGTCTATATAAGGATGACGGAGGGTAGTCATGCGGTTGATATTTATCAGTATCGACACCACTGCCAGCACAATACAAGCGCGAATCAGTGAACTGTCCAGCCAGTCGTAATATTCACCGTAGATACAGACAAACACGATGGAAAACAATACAACTCCCCACAGAATACCTCCTAACCAGTCTATACCGTATAAAGGCAATTTTTTCCCGGGACGGAAAGGACGAGTCAGAAAGTATACGAAAAACCATACCACAGCCAGCAGACCAATGACCAGCCAGTGCATGTACTGCCAGTTCGCCCAGTCGCTGATGTGCGTAGCTACAAGCCCGGAAAGCTGGATACTTTCAAGAACAATAATATAAATGACCGGATAGAAAACAGAAAAATTTCCCGAAGGGGTTACACTCAAACGAATATTCGAAAAGCACTCAAAGGTACCCCACATACGGAAAAATCCTGAGATAAAACACGTCACGACCAGTACAAATATGTTTTCGGCATGCATTGTCACCAGATTACAACAGATAAGTACCGGGCATACTGTCAAAAAGATACGGCGGGTAGTAAAACGAAACTTCAGACGAAACAGGATAGGAAAAATAAGCGTCATCCCAATAAAGGAGGCATATCCTGCCATCATAACATCTTCCTTAAGACACCCCAGTGCACTTGACATCTGCACTGAAGTGGGAAGAAACACTCCCCCGTTGAACTGAAAGACCAATGCAAAAAACATGGAAAGAAATACACACAACGAGGTTGGAAGGTATTCTTTAAAATACAAAATTCTTGGGCGCTGTTCTGCTGCCATATTATTCTCCTTACTGTAGTTTTACGTAACACTCTACGTTCATACCTGCACGCAGACGGTTCAGGTTCTCTTTGCTGTTATTTTCGGTAAATTCTATACGGACCGGTATTCGCTGCTCTACCTTTACAAAGTTTCCGGCCGAATTATCCTGAGGTATCAACGAATAAAAAGAGCCGGTAGCATCTGAAATGGAAACAATGCGTCCTTCGTACGTAACTCCCGGAATGGCATCTACATTCATTTCTACCCGCTGTCCTTGCTTCATATCGGTAGTCTGCGTTTCCTTATAATTGGCTATTACCCATTTTTCTGTACCGTCTACCAGGGTAACCAATGTTTGTCCCGACTGGACCAGTTCGCCCTCGTGAATATTCTTACGACCGGTTACGCCATCGGCTGTAGCACATATTACGGTATACGACAGATTCAGCTTGGCAAGATTTAAAGCAGCCTCGGCCAACTTAATATCCGATTCATTTTGCTCCAGACGCTGGGTCTGCTCTTGCTTGACAAGCTCAGACGATTCTTTCTGACGTACCAACTGTTCGTATTTGGCCTTGGTAGCAGCATAATCGGTCTTTACACGGTCAAACTGCTGGGGAGTCACAGCCTCTTCCTTCATCAGTTCGGCATAACGTTTGTAATCGGTTTCTGCATTCTGAAGGCGGACACGCTGTTCTTCGATAGCAGCCTCGGTAACGTAAATATTACTTTGCGTTGTATTGATAGTAGTATGCATGGCACTTTTTCCTGCCAGTGCATTCTGATAATCGGCCTCAGCCTGAGCGACCTTCAACAGATATTCTGTATTTTCTATCACAACCAGAGTGTCCCCCTTCTTTACAGACTGGTATTCTTCGAAATAGATTTTCTTAATGAAACCTTGTACGCGGGTATTGATCGGACTTAAATGCTGTTTGACTTGTGCATTATCTGTATATTCCACATCGCCCAGATGAATAAACTTGCCACCTACCCAGCTGATTCCTCCCGCCAATACCAATGCAATAAAAAAATTCGGGATAGCTCTTTTCTTATTTTTTATCATAATGTCTTCTTTATTTATTATTAGCCTTATCAGAGATTTCCAGTTAGTTTTTTCAATAAGTAATACTGGTATAAAATACCTATCTGGTAGTTTGCCAGCTGCAATTCCATATCCAATTGCGTATTGCTGGCATCCAGCATGTCGGTTATCAGCGCCAGTCCGTTCACATATCGCTGACGTACGATATTAAAGTTTTCATGTGCCAGCTGCACACTCTTTTTCTGCGTACGCAAACGGATGTATGCCTCGTTCAGATTAACGTAGGCTGCATGGATATCGTTTTCGGCTTCTTCTTCCGCCAGTCTACGCGCCTGTTCCATCTTGCGGGTAGATATCTGTGCCTGCTTCAGCTTTTTCTTGCTTTTGAATAAGGCATCGATATTATACGAAATACCTACACCGGCATACCAGTAAGTAAAATTATTGTTCAATGGAGGTACTTCTACCAGAATAGGACCGCTAAAATCGTTTGCTGCAACCAGACTGATCTTCGGTCTTCGCTCAGCACGTATCAGTTCCAGCTTATTCTTTTCCTGACTGATTTTCACATCTGCCAGCTTGAGAGAAGGTGTGTGAGGGATTTCCTGCAACCAGTCGGCTTCTTCCCGGTGTTCGACATTGATTTTGAACAATTCGGTTGTATCGGGGAGAATCAGTACACCAGGCTCCAGACCGATAGCCGTTGCCAACTTATGACTCAGCACATCAATCTTGTCCTTAACGGAAGTCAATGAAAGTTCCAGGCTTTGAAGCTGAAGCTCGTAACGAGTAATATCGCTTTTCAATGCTGTTCCCTGACGATAAGATGCTCTCATATCCTTTACCAGCAAACGAGTTTGTGAAATATTACTTTCATACACACGTTTCTGATTGTTCAACTGGAAAAGATCCAGGTAATATCCTGCCAGAAGGAAACGGATGTCCTGACGATTACCTGCATATTCCAGTTCTGCCTGCCGTTGCTGCAACTTGCTCCGTTCGATCCCTTTCGTTATCGCTCCTCCGGCATAAACCACCTGACTTGCCTTTACGACAAAAGAATTGCCGAAATGAGGCATATCAGCATGTACAGCATCGGAAAAGTCCCTGTCGGTCATCACTCCATCGCCGATGTACTTAAAATCCATCTGCGCCTGAATAGACGGCAAGCGATCGTTGCAAGCTACTTTTACTGCCTGTTCCGCTTCAGATACTGCCAAATCATACAACCGAATGCTCTTGTTGTGCTGATCGGCCAGTTGAAACATTTCATCGACTGTCAATAAACGAGTCTGGGCTGACACACTCCCCAATAAACCTAAAAAAACAACACTAACTAATAATACCTTTTTTATCATATACTTGTTTAGCCTTTATGCAACTGATGCCAGATTAATAAATTCTCATTCCTGCATCTGGTCCACGACAAGAGAAACACTATTCTCTTAATCCTAAAAACTTACCTATATTTTTTGTCATGCAAAATTAAGCTTTTATTTTTGCTCCGAATTTGCACATTACGCAACAATATTACCAATATACGCCAAAAGTAAACCATGAATACAGAGCAGCAGGAATACATCTCGTTGATCAAACGTTCCACACAAGATGATATTCTCATCAAAAGAACCGGATGGGAAGAAATCAACCTGCTGGAGCACGTCCATAAAAAATTCCAGATTATCTACACTTTATCTGGCACGCTGCATGTGGAAACTGAAGGCGCCAACTATTTCGTTCCCGAAAAACACATTGCCTGGATTCCAGAAAACGCCAGCCATAAGCTATCCAGCAACAGCCGACAAGTTTCACTCATCATCTTCTACATAAGTTTGAATGTGACACCCGACGACTGCAAAAGTCGTTTTTCAATATACAGTACCAATACCATTATCGCAGAGAACCTGAAGTTTATTGCCTCAAAAGGAAAACTGATTACTCGTAGCGAACAGAGTGATCTATATAATTTTACACTGAGCTTCTTCAGCCTGCTTCCACAAATGACTCCCGGAGCAGATGTATTGCTGAAAACGCTTGTCATACCCAACGACTCCCGGCTTCATCCTATACTGGACTATATCATGGATCACATGCATGAAGAATTGAATATGGAACAGATTGCTTCACAATATAACCTGTCAGTACGTAACTTGAGCAGGCTGTTTCATACATCGGGCATCCACTTCAGCAGCTATGTAAACCACCTTCGCATTACACGTGCCATCGAACTGCTGACCGACGGAGAATACACGGTACAGGAAATTGCCTATAAAGTAGGTTTCAATACACCCAATAATTTCAACAGAGTATTCAAACAAATCACAGGTAAGTCGCCCAAAGCATATATCACAGGGGTCTGAAAAAACAAATATAGTGAAAAGCCGGGGTACAAATCTGAAGAAGGCTTAGTCGGCAAGCCAAAAATATGTATCTTTGCTTCATTAAACTTACTAAGAAATATATGAAAAAAAGAATCGCCTATCTGGCACTGTTTTTCGTTATCATGTTACTGTTCTTCATGCTGCAAAAGCCATGCTTCATGCTTTACAACGATGCACCCGGAAGAGCAGTTCCGTTTATCGGCTACCTGCAGGTCATGCTACATGGAATGAGTCTTGATGCCGCAACCACAGGTTACCTTACAGCTCTTCCATGGCTCGCGGTACTCATCAGCATCTGGTTTAAGAAATTTCCGTTGCGGAGCATACTTACCGGATACTACGCCGTAATCTGCCTGCTGGTATCACTCATCTTTGTAGGTGACATGTGCCTTTACCCGTTCTGGAACTTCAAGCTCGATGCTTCCATCTTCTTATACCTGGACTCTCCCAAAAACGCCATGGCAAGCGTTTCTACCGGATTCATCTTGCTGAGAGTACTTATTATCCTGTTGCTTTCGGGCTTTCTCACATGGATATTATACAAGGTTACCCCCCGACACCTGCCACCCGCACAGCAAAGAATAGCAGGAAGTATCGCTACCTTACTGCTGGGAGGAGTACTGTTTATCATCATCCGAGGTGGAGTAAGTGAGTCGACATCAAATATCGGACAAGTATATTTCTGCAACGACGAGTTTCTGAATCATTCTGCTGTCAATCCGGCTTTCAGTCTGATAGCCTCAGCCGGAAAGACTAAGAACTACGCCGAGCAGTTCAATTTCTTCGATGAAACGCATCGGAAAGAATTATTCGATGACTTATATCCCACCGAAGGGAAAAATACCGTAGAACTGCTCAACACCAAACGGCCGGATATTCTGATTATCCTGATGGAAGGGTTCGGGGCTACCATGGTAGAATCGCTGGGAGGTGTAAAAGGCGCCAGCCCGAACATCGACCGTCTGTCCAAAGAAGGTATCTGGTTTACCAACTGCTATGCCAACAGCTTTCGTACCGACAGAGGTACAATCTGTACCTTTAGCGGCTACCAGAGCTTTCCAGACCTTTCGGTAATGAAGATACCAGCCAAGAGCCGTACTTTGCCTTCTATCGCCGGAAAACTGGTAAAAGAAGGATATCATACCGACTTCCTGTATGGAGGTGACATTAATTTCACCAATATGAAAAGTTATCTGCTGGAAAGTGGTTATCAAAAACTTACTGCCGATACCGATTTCCCCATGAGCCAGCACCAGAACGCGTGGGGAGTGAACGATGATATTACCTTCGATCACCTCTACCAGATGCTGAAGGACCGGAAAGACTCCCCCTGGCATACCGCCTTTCTGACTCTGAGCAGCCATGAACCTTTCGAAGTCCCCTATCACCAGCTGAAAGAAAAGCAGCCCAATGCTTTTGCATTTACAGACCATTGCCTGGGTCAGTTCGTAGAACGTATCCGCAAAACGCCAATATGGAATAATCTGCTTATTATATGTCTGCCTGATCATGGATTCTACTATCCTGCCGAGGGCAACGGACATGACGCGCGTATCCATCACATCCCGATGCTCTGGCTGGGAGGAGCTGTCAAGCAACCTATGGTCATCGAACAGCTCATGAATCAGAGTGACCTGGCAGCGACTCTGCTTGCCCAACTGGATATCGATCACAGCGAATTCAATTTCAGCCGGAATATATTGGGCAGCGAATATACTTATCCGTTTGCTTACTGGACATTTGGAGGAGGTTTTGCCTTTGCCGACAGTACCGGAGTTACACTCATGGACCTCAACGCAGACCGGCCGGTACAGGAAACTCCCTCTCCTAACGAGAATCGTATCTTACGGGGCAAAGCCATCCTGCAAAGTTCTTACGATGACTTGGGTGCAAGATAACGAGCTATAGAAGAAACAATCTTTATATACAGTAATAAAGGACTCATCGTCAGACCGTTTGATAACAATTCGTTCTGACGATGAGTCCTTATTTTTTTAATACCAGAATATTATTCTACAAACTTTACTTTTGCTGCGTCACGCGGCTTTGCAGCAGGAGTTTCATCCGGATAGCCAAAGCCGATACAATATAACAGTTCATATCCTTCGCTGAATCCCAGTTTCTGCAAGTATTCGGCGGCCTCAGGACTTCTCATAAAGCGTGCCGGAGTGCCCAGACAGCAACTGCCAATACCCATAGACCAAGCAGAAATCATCATATTATCGGCCAGCAGTCCGCAATCGAAAGGAGAACTTTCCGACTGAGTATCACGACCGATAAACACCACCGTAGGCGCATTGCGGAACATATTCTTGAAAGTCGGGTCCTCGGCAGCCTTCGGGTTGGCTTTCTTATACAGTTCTGTCACTCCATTAATATAATCAGCATTATCTACCACGCGCACTTCCCACGCCTGACGGTTCATAGAGTTAGGAGCATTGATACCGCATTCCACAATGGTCTGCATCTTTTCCCGTTCTACCGCCTGCGGCTTATACTGGCGGATACTGCGACGTGTCATAATTGTTTCCACTACCTGATTCTTTACACTATCCTGTGCCGGAGCTTCTGCCGAAGCCTGTTGCTGCTGTGCTCCGCCGCCACAAGCCATCAAAGGCAACAATAATACAGCCAAAGCTGCTTGTTTCAAGTTTTTCATAAGCATTATTCTTTTATTCAATCAATAACGTTTCGTCTATAAACTTTCCAACGAACAATTCTAAAATTACTGAAGGCATCCGTTTAAAGTCCGCATAAAAATAATTTTTTTCCTGCTATTACAATATTTTTTCTCAAGAAAATCAGCAACAATCATCAGGCTAAAAACAAAAAAATAAGAGGATACTCTTTCGAGTACCCTCTTACGCTGATTATCTTGTAATGTTAAGTTCTGATTACAATTTCGGACCAGCAGCAACCAAAGCTTTACCAGCTTCGTTACCTGTGAACTTAGCGAAGTTCTTGATGAAGCGAGCAGCCAAGTCTTTAGCTTTTTCTTCCCACTTGCAAGCGCAATCGTAAGTGTCACGCGGATCCAAGATCTTCGGATCAACACCCGGCAATTCAGTCGGAACAACGAAGTCGAAGTAAGGAATAGTCTTAGTAGGAGCTTTTTCGATAGAACCATCCAGAATAGCGTCGATGATACCACGAGTATCACGGATAGAAATACGTTTGCCAGTTCCGTTCCAACCAGTGTTAACCAAGTAAGCCTTAGCACCAGTCATCTTCATCTTCTTAACCAGTTCTTCTGCATATTTAGTTGGGTGCAATGACAAGAAAGCAGCACCGAAGCAAGCAGAGAATGTCGGAGTCGGTTCAGTGATACCACGTTCTGTACCAGCCAACTTAGCAGTAAATCCTGACAGGAAGTAGTACTGAGCCTGTTCTTCGTTCAAGATAGATACTGGAGGCAATACACCGAATGCATCAGCAGACAAGAAGATAACTTGTTTTGCGTGAGGACCTTTAGAAACCGGTTTAACGATGTTGTTGATGTGGTAGATAGGATAAGAAACACGAGTGTTTTCAGTTACGCTCTTATCAGCGAAATTAATCTTACCGTTAGCATCTACAGTAACGTTTTCCAACAAAGCGTCACGTTTGATAGCGTTGTAGATATCCGGTTCAGATTCCTTATCCAAGTTGATAACCTTAGCGTAGCAACCACCTTCGTAGTTGAATACACCTTCGTTATCCCATCCGTGTTCGTCATCACCGATCAACAGACGTTTCGGGTCAGTAGACAAAGTTGTCTTACCTGTACCAGACAGACCGAAGAAGATAGCTGAGCTCTTGCCTTCTTTGTCTGTGTTAGCAGAACAGTGCATAGAAGCGATACCACGCAACGGGTTGAAGTAGTTCATCATAGAGAACATACCTTTCTTCATTTCACCACCGTACCAAGTGTTCAGGATAACCTGTTCCTTAGTAGTCAAGTTGAATACAACTGCTGTTTCTGAGTTCAGACCCAGTTCTTTGTAGTTTTCAACTTTAGCTTTAGAAGCGTTGTAAACAACGAAGTCAGGTTCGAATGATTCCAATTCTTCTTTAGAAGGACGGATGAACATGTTAGTTACGAAGTGAGCCTGCCATGCAACTTCCATGATGAAACGAACTTTCAGACGAGTAGCTTCGTTAGCACCGCAATAACCATCAACTACATACAATTTCTTGTTTGACAGTTCTTTTGCAGCCAAAGCTTTCAAAGCGTTCCAAGTTTCTGTAGTAACAGGTTTGTTATCGTTTTTGTATTCTTCTGAAGTCCACCATACAGTGTTTTCACTTGTAGCGTCTTTTACCAAGAATTTATCTTTAGGAGAACGACCAGTGTAGATACCAGTCATTACGTTTACTGCACCCAGTTCAGTTACCTGACCTTTTTCATAACCTTCCAGACCAGCTTTTGTTTCTTCAGCGAACAATACGTCGTAAGAGGGATTGTGTACGATTTCTACGGTTCCAGTGATACCGTACTTAGTAAGATCTAAATTTGCCATTGTTCAAATGATTAATTTGGTTATTATATCAAATGTTTAGTTTTCCGTTTTACCGTCCAATAGACCAGTGAGTTCAGGCCCCCTCGTCTTTGGCGATACAAAAGTAGTAGTTTATTTTTAAACTAAAGAAGTTATTACAGAAAAAAATCCGTAATAAACTAAAGATTTATACTTGTGTAACAAATCTGTCATTTCGACATTGCAACTATACCTGAGTTCGGGATAAGTTTAGAATAAGGCCAGTTGTTTTGAGTCCTCAATATAGTATCCTTGCAATGCATCCGGTTTGTTTTCAAAGAAACAAT
>NZ_DBMACV010000048.1:0-26417 GCF_057861905.1 Phocaeicola sp.
TTATTGTTTCTTTGAAAACAAACCGGATGCATTGCAAGGATACTATATTGAGGACTCAAAACAACTGGCCTTATTCTAAACTTATCCCGAACTCAGGTAAGCTTTGTCATTTTTACTGATTTATTATTATAGATTTCTATTTAGTTAGTCTATTTCTATTTAGTTAGTCAAAATTATCCGCCCGAGAACAATAAGCGCTTTCTGTTCTCCTACTATGTTATTCCATTCTTCTAAGTGGAATTTAAGCTGTTATCCCTCCCCTTAAAAATGGGGGCACAAAGATATGAAAAAAATCAAATGCTACCTAAACATATCTTATGCATAGTAACTTAAATCACTTATTTTTTTGCGAGAAATATGCTAATTTTGCAATACTGTTTCAGAAGTAAATATACAGCATTTATGAAAAGATATTGTCAGACACTCGACCTCTACGACGACAAGGAACTGATAGAGGCTTACGTGGCAGAACATGCGCACGTGTGGGAGGAAGTGAAAGCGGGCATCCGCGAAGTAGGCATCGTAGATATGCAGATTTATATCTACGGCAACCGGCTGTTCATGATTATGGATACGACGGATGAGTTTGATATGGAGCGTGACTATGCACGGCTGGCTACTCTGCCCCGTCAGGCAGAATGGGAAGAGCATATGTCCAAGTACCAGAAGGTGCTTCCGGGGCAGACTTCGCAGGAAAAGTGGAAGCTGATGGAGCGTATCTTCAAGCTTTAATAATGCGTAAATGAACTTTTTTTCGCGGGTTTAAGAAAAAATTTTTCTTCGGAAGTATCTTTTTTGAAAGAAGAATATAAGTCATAGGAATACATTGTATTACAGACACTTACAAAAGCAGATTCTGAACAGAGAGTCGGTTTTTTTTATGTCCGGAAGGGAATAAAATCGTTTTTTCTGAAAAAAATCATTTCAGGCATAGGGGTTTTTCAGGGGGGCCGCGTTATGTAGTCGAAATCACTTAGCTAAGTAACCGAAAAATTAGTATCAACCAATTAAAAAACTAGACATTATGAAAATTAAACTTATTGCATTATCTTTGTGTTTATTCGCTGGTGTTAATTTGGCTAAGGCTCAGGAATCAAGCAAAAACTTCACGCCTTCTGAGAACAAGCATGAGTTCCGCCTTTCGGTGAGTGACGGACTGACTCAGAGCACGGTGGACGTACTGGGCATCGGACTGGGTGACGCGATTACCGGAAGCAAGCGCAGCAACGAAAGCGCAAGCATGGTATACGGTCTGGGATACCGCTACACGCTGAACCGCTTCAAGGTGGGTGCCGACCTGGGATTCTCGCAGACAAGCAGCAAGCTGACACTGGCAGGCGAAACGGCTCCGTCTATCAAGGAAAAGGAACTGAACTTCCTGGTGTTGCCGACGGCAGAATTTACATACTTCAAGCGCAGACTGGTGGAACTGTACGGTAGTGCTTCGGCAGGTATCAGCCTGAAACGTCACTCGGAAACAGGACTGACTGACATGGGCAAGAAAGCTGCACAGAAAGCTGACCTGAACACTGCATTCGCTTACCAGGTGAACCCGATCGGCTTGAGAGTAGGTAACGACCGCATCGGTGGTTTCGTTGAAGCCGGACTGGGACACAAAGGATTCCTGACAGCCGGTGTAAGTGTGAAATTTTAATTAACCTATAGAACGCGAACGCGATACATGAAAGCCTACAGAAAGGAAATATTCAAATCCCGATTTCAGGAGCACTATCCGAGGCTGTGCTGCATAGCCTACGGATATGTTTCTGACAAGGAGGACGCGGAAGATATCGTGCAGGAGCTGTTCATCAGTGTATGGAACAAGGGGCTGGACAATCTGTCCGACCAGGAGTTTGCTGCCTACATGACTACTGCCGTGAAAAACAGCTGCATCTCGTTTCTGAGGAAACGAAGGGATGATGTAGTATCGATAGAAGAGTATCATCAGCCGGCAAGCCACATGACGGATGACGACAGTGACCCGGAAGGCAAGTCGCCGGAAGAGGTACTGGAAGCGGTACTTGCCATACTGCCGCCCAAGTGCAGGGATATTTTCCTTATGGCTAAACTTCAGGGAATGAAGTATCGCGAAATAGCCGAAAAACTGAACCTATCGGAAAAAACCATCGAAAACCAGATGACAAAGGCTATCAAGATGCTGCGGACGTACGTGGCCGAACATGGTCTGACACTGGCTACGGTTGTGGTCATCATTTTATCAATCATCGTTTATTGTGAGTAGAATATGGATTGCAAAGAGGATATAAATGAATTGCTTGCCAGGTATTTCGCCAAGGAGGAACTGACCGGAACACAACAGAAGGTTCTGGATGAATGGATTTCGGCCAACGCAGAGGAATTTGAACGCATGCAGAGGTTGATGAAGGCACCTGTAAAGATGCCGGACAAGATGGATTTCGACGCGGAACAGGCGTGGAGAAAAGTGGAAGCCAGACTGGAAAACAAGTCTTTCTGGCTCGGAGTAAGACCTCACATTGCCATGGTTATTTCGGTGGCTGCCTGTGTGCTGTTTGTGGTGGCTATGGCCACAACGTATTTCCTGCACAGCCAGGAGGATGATTTCAAGGAGTATGCCAACGTGGGCACAAGGCTGAAGCAGGTGCTGCTGCCCGACAGCTCGGAGGTGATACTCTATCCTGAAGCAACGCTGGCATTCAACCCTTCGGACAAGGAAAAGGGAAGAATCGCACGACTGACCGGGAAGGCTTTCTTCCGCGTGAAGAGAATGCACGGAATGCCTTTCAGGGTGGAAACCGGCTTGCTGGATGTGGAGGTACTGGGAACATCGTTTCTGGTAAATGCAACAGACGTGAAAAAGAGTGGCGTATTCGTCAAAACCGGAAGGGTACGGGTAAGCGACAGGGAAAATGACGTGGTTATTGTGGCCAACGAAAAAGTGGAATTGAAAGAAGGTAAGCTGAAAGTGGGGGTAATAGACAACCCGCAGCAGCTCTTCGGACAAGATAAATTAATGATGATTTTTGATAATACTCCCATACCGGAAGTGGTAAAGGAGATTGAACAGAAAACAGGAATACGGATAGAACTTGACAAAGGGCTGGAAAAGAATCTGGTAACAACCCGGATGGACAGCGAAAACGCTACGGAAATCGTACGCGAACTGGCATTCCTGTGCGGATGTAGTTACGAAACGCTGGAAGAAGGGACACACTACAGACTGTATAATGAGTAAACTGAAACTGTACCTCATACTGACAGTGGCTGTTGCTTTATGCGGAATGACCGGACTATACGGACAGGGTTCCAGACCGGCGCAAACGGTAGCAGAAGAAACGTTGCAAGTCAACGCTTCTTCTGCTACTGTGCTTCAGTGGTTTCACCGGATAGAGCGGGAGAAGCGTATCGTGCTGTCGTACAATGCGTCGCTCATCGATCTGTCGAGGGTGAGAAAGGTGGAGAAAACGGGAACGATGACGGTAGCCGAACTGCTGGAGGTGGTGCTCGACGGATATGTGTTCAAGACGGACTTCATACCGCCGCGCAAGCTGGTGATACAGGTCCGAGAGAAAGAGAATTTCTACGTAAGCGGAACGGTGTTCGAGGAAGGCAGCAAGGAACGGCTTTACGGGGCTGTAGTAGCGCTGGAAGACAGCAAGGGTAAACAGTGGAACTGCATTTCCAATAACAACGGGGTGTTTAAGCTGTATGCACCGGAAGGTACCTACAAGCTCACGGTTTCGTACATGGGGTACAGCCCGTACAGCCGGCAGGTCAGAGTGGACAAGGACCGGTTTGTCACCGCACAACTGCAACCGTTGTCGTTCGAGATGGACGAGGTGACGGTGGAGTCGGACAAGCGGAGTGAGGAACTGGGGGAACTGACGCCCTCGAACATGCTTGCCTTCAGTGGCAACGATCTCTTTGCACAGATATGGATTCTGCCGGGGGTGACTTCATCGCTGGCGGGAAGCAACTTTCAGGTAGACGGCGGCAGTTCCGACGAGAACCAGTTTCTGCTGGACGGGGTGCCGGTGTTTCATCCGGGACACATCAACTCGCTGCTGCCGGTATTCAACGGCGATGCGGTGAAGAATATGGTGTTTCACAAGGGGTTCTTCGATACGCATCTGGAGGGAAGACTTTCGTCGGTGACGGAAGTAAACCTGAAGGAAGGCAACAAGCAGAAGCATGTAGGTACGCTTACGCTGGACATGCCGGCAGCCTCGGCTACGCTGGAGGGACCCATTGTGAAGAACAAGCTGTCGTACATGATGAGTGTGCGAAGAAGCTGGCTGGATTTCTTCGACCGGCTGTTTTCGGAAGACAACCGCCTGAACCATGCTTCGTACGACTATAATGCCAAGCTGTCGTATTCACTTTCACCGGTAAGCTCACTCAATGTCATGGCGTACGGAGCGAGAGACGACTATCACCTGCCCTTGCTGAATGAGAACGAAAGCACTTCGGTATTGCGCTGGGAAAATCAGGTATACCAGTTGGAGTATCATACGCAGGCGGGGAAGCTGGGCAACCGCACCTCGCTGTTCTACTCGTCGCACTCCAACCGGGCACGAAACGAAATGCTGGGCATAGACGGCGACGGATATGTGCGCAGCGGCATCCGCTCGGTCAACGTATCGACGGAGTTCGACTATACGTTCGAGAATATCTACCGTGCGCAGTGGGGAGCCAAGTACTCGCACGAGGTTTACGATATTGCTTCGTTCGACGGACAGACGGACATACGACACGAGCCCATCAGCCAGGTTTCGCTCTTCTACGACAATCATGTGCGCATCACTCCCCGCCTGTCGGTGCAGATAGGCGTTCACGGAGTGGGCTACCTGCCCCGCAACCATCAGGCGTACTACAGCATCCAGCCGCGCATGTCGCTGAAGTATTTTCCGGGTGAAGAAGACCTGCTGTACCTCAATTTCTCGAAGATGGAGCAGTTCTATCACTGCCTGAGGCTGTTCAGTTGGGACATGCCTACCGATTTCCGCATGCCCAGCATCGACGGTTACAAGCCTCGCTCGTCGGAGCACTACGAGGCAGGATGGAAGCATTTCCTGAACGACGGGATGCTGGAGGTATCGGCTTATTACAAGACACGGCGCAATGTGGTTGCCCTGCGTCCGGAAGTGTTCGTGGAAGACGGACAATGGGGAGAATATATCATGGTGGGCAAAGGCGACAGCTACGGAGCAAGGATGTACTTCTACAAGAACTGGAAGCGATGGAAGCTGCAACTGTCGTACACGTATGCCCGGAGCCGGGAATGGTTTGCCGAGCTGGCGAACAACGGCAAGATGCCCTCGCTGTACGACATACCGCACCAGTTGAATGCCGCCCTGTCGTACCAGTTGAACACCCGTTCGCTCTTCTCCGTGGGAGGCATGATGCGTTCGGGCAAGGTCATCGACCTGGACGAGAATTTCGATCCGCTGCCCGCCTCGGAGTTCAGGCAGCACCGCATGCCGATGAACTACCGGATAGACGTGGGCTATTCTTACCGGAAATCGTTTGGCGAGAAACTTCTGTCGCTGCGTTTCGGGCTGTACAACGTACTGGGCAATCCGCCCGAAGAAGATGTGCTGAACTTCTATTCCGTACACTGGAAGAGCAACTGCCTGCCCTATGCGGGAGTCAGTTTCCGGTTTTAGCACAGACGAAGGGTGCGCGTTCACTTCATGCGGGCGGCACACTCGCGGCACACCCCTTTCACCATGTAGTTGATGCTGTTCAGGCGGAACCCCTCGGGCAAGTCGATGACAGGGATATGGATGGAGCGGAAGCAGAACGTGCGGTGACACACCTCACAGTAAAAGTGCGTGTGCATGTCGTCGACGCTGCATGTATCCTCGTCGGGACAGACCTCGTACTTCAGCGAGCCGCTACCGTCCTCGATGTCGTGCACCAGATGATGAGCCAGGAACAGGTTCAGCGTGCGGAAGATGGTAGAGCGGTCGACGGTGCCGAGCAGCGTTTCCAGCTCGACGAGTGACACGGCATACGAAGCCTCCATCATCGCTTTCAGTACCAGAATGCGCACGGCGGTAGGCTTCACTCCTTTCTTTTCCAATCTTTCGGCATAAAATTCGGTTGTTTCCATAACGTTTTTACTTTTCGGCTGTCTTTTCCGGCAAAGATAAGCATTCCCTATTGCAACCCGGTTGCATCCAGACTGCCCGTGTAATGGATAGACTGACGGTTACGCATGGTGACATAGATATTCGACGAGCCGTCGTCGTATACGTCGACCGAGAACTTGAAATTATCTTCGCTGGTAGTAGCCTCGAACTCAATCCGGTAACGGTCTTTCTTCAGTTCGCTGGAATAATTCTCTACCGGAGCCTTGAAGCGCAGCCCTTCTCCTCCCCCGTAAGGAATCTGATAAGCCCTGCCAAAGTACGGCAGACAGACATCCACGGAATCCTTCTTCATCTGAAGCCCGTAAGGAGAAGTCAACGGGATGCTCCGTCCGCTCATGGGATAAGCCATGTCGGCATCAATCTTGAAAGTACGGGCTTCCACCTGCTCGTCGACGTAAGCCTTGAGTGCCTCTTTCTTTTCCTCACGAGTCTGTGCACCCGACGTACCTGCCGCCAGCAGGAAGAGTGCGGAAACCATAACATATCGGAATGTTTTCATATACGAATCTCCTTTCTGAAAAACTGTAGGTTGACCGGTGCAAGATAAACAAAAAAAATCTGTTATCCATCTCCACGAGGAAGAATGAATAACAGATTTAATTTAAATTCAGTTATATAACATTACCGAACCTGAATAACCAGGTAGCGAGATACGCTCCAGAACTGGTTAGGATTGGTAATCTTCAGAGTAATCTGTCCTTTGTCGTCTTTGGCAAGTTCGTAAGAACCGGCAGGGTGAGTAGTCAGCAAGGTAGCACGCTTAGAGTACAGCTTGATTTCCTTGTCCTTGCGGATATCGATTTCGGTGAAGTAGTCCTTATTGAACTCATCATCCTTCAGCACGTCGCCACGGTTCAGAATCTTCTGGTCTTTCAGTTCAGACTTGGTACCGAATACATACCATGCAGTGTTGAGAGCCTTGTCCTGAGCGGCAACAGTCTGAGCCTTCGCCTCATTTTCGGCAGTCAGTTGGTCAACGTTCTTGTTCAGGTCGGAAACAGCCTCATCGAGTTCGGCGATACGGATATTCTTAGAAGCCAGTTCAGCCTGCAAAGTTTCAATCTGGCGCTGTTTTTCTTCCAGTTGTGCAGTCAGGCTCTTGATAGCCTTCTTGAGCTGTGCCGACTGGTAGCTGCTGTTTTTGAGCTGTTTTTCCAGTTTGGCAATCTGTTCGCGGTTCGATTTCAGTTTCTCGCTGATAAACAAGATATCTTCCTTGATCTTGTCGGCGCTCGATTTGTTTTCGATAGCATCTCCTGTAAGGTCTACACGATTTTCAGCCTCGTTGATTTCGCGGAAACCTTCCTGGATTTCATTGAATGAACCCATTATTTCATCCAGTTCGGCATCACGGTTTGACAGCTCGACCATCAGTGAGTCGTTCTGGAGCTTCAACGCATCTTTATTCTGACCGGAGTTGTTGCAAGAAGCAAGTACGGCCGCAGCACATAACGAAAATAAAACAACTTTCTTCATAGTTTCTATCTGTTTAGAATTTATAATTTATTCTTCATTATTCCTCTTTACCCGCCAGTACGATGACAATCTCCCCTCTGGGCTCGGTAGCCGTGAAGTGTGCCACTACTTCCTGCAAGGTTCCTCTCACGCTTTCCTCGTGTATCTTGGAGATTTCGCGGCATACGGAAACCTTACGTTCGGGTCCGAACAGCTCGGCAAACTGCGTCAGCGTTTTCACCAGCCGGTAAGGCGACTCGTAGAAAATCATCGTGCGTGTTTCTTCCGCCAGTGCATTCAGCCGCGTCATGCGTCCTTTTTTCTGCGGCAGGAAACCCTCGAAGCAGAAACGTTCGTCGGGCAGTCCCGAAGCCACCAGCGCCGGAACGAAAGCCGTCGCTCCCGGAAGACACTGTACCTCGATATCGTTTTTCACACATTCGCGTACGATGAGAAAACCCGGATCGGAAATACCCGGCGTTCCTGCATCCGACACCAGTGCGATAGTTTCTCCTGCCTTGAGCCGGTTGATAATTCCTTCCACCGCCTTGTGCTCATTGAATTTATGATATGACTGCATGGCATTCTTGATCTCGAAATGCTTGAGCAGAATGCCCGACGTGCGTGTATCTTCGGCCAGCACCAGATCGGCTTCCTTTAATATACGGATCGCGCGAAAGGTCATATCCTCCAAATTGCCTACAGGAGTAGGAACAACGTATAATCTTCCCATACAATGTTTCAATTGTTAATTGAGCAAAGATAGAAAGTTTTTAAATCCACTAGTTAATCTGACTCAATATTTAACAGTTGTTGTATATTAAAATGCTTCAAAGCGGAAAAATCGGACAGAAGATAAGGCTAATTAGCATCACAAATTGTATTTTTGCACAAAATTTTAGACCAATGGTTGTTTTTTCAGAAGATCATACGCATGAAACGTGCCGCAGGGGAAGAATAGAAGTTGTCTGCGGTTCCATGTTTTCGGGCAAGACGGAAGAACTGATCCGCCGCCTGAAACGCGCCACCTTTGCCCGTCAGCGCGTGGAAATATTCAAACCTGCCATCGATACACGCTATTCGGAGCAGGAAGTGGTTTCGCACGACAACAATTCCATTCCGTCGACCCCGGTAGACTCGTCGGCAAGCATCCTGCTGTTCAGCTCGGAGATAGACGTGGTGGGCATAGACGAAGCTCAGTTTTTCGACGAAGGACTGGTCAGTGTATGTAACGAACTGGCAGAACGGGGCGTGAGAGTCATCATAGCCGGACTGGACATGGACTTTAAAGGAGTGCCCTTCGGTCCGATACCTGCTCTGTGTGCCATAGCCGACGAAGTGACAAAGGTGCATGCCATCTGTGTGAAATGCGGCGATCTGGCGTATATCTCGCACCGCACCGTAGCCAACGACAAGCGGGTGCTGCTGGGAGAAAAAGAGGAATACGAACCGCTGTGCAGATGCTGTTACCGCAAGGCTCTGGAAGAAGAAGGAAAGATTTAACATTTTCACATTTCCTTCCTTTCTGCCGGATTTCAGGAAGCTGCTTCGAAAAAGAGCAATTCCCATCACAAAGCAGACTTCTGATAATCAGAAACATACAAAATAAGATAAAAATTTATTCAAAAAAAGTCGTCGCAAAGTTTGGCAGTTTCATACAAAACGCCTACCTTTGCACTCGCAATCAGGAAATGGCTGCAAAACAGGTTTGATTCGCTAGCTCAGCAGGTAGAGCACAACACTTTTAATGTTGGGGTCTTGGGTTCGAGCCCCAAGCGGATCACTTAGGAGAAATGAAAATACTCCGACAAACTAAGACAAAGCTCTTTAAACCAGTGGTTTAAGGAGCTTTTTTCTTACCCGCCTACGACAGAAAAAAGACCTCAAAAAGCCACCCTGTGAAGATTAATCGTTACTAATTCGTTACGGTTTTCCGTTACGATAAAAACCGTAACGAATTTATAGGTAAGTCGCTCATTTGTCGAATATTGGCAGTCGAAAGTCATAGCCGTTACGGAATGAACAAATTAACTTTGCAACAAGAAAGGAGTTACGGTATGAAATCGACATTCAAAACACTCTTCTATTTAAAGAAGAACGAACCGAAGAAAAACGGTCATGTAGTAATTATGGTGCGCATCACGGTGGACGGTGATCAGGTGCAATTCAGCAGCAAGCTGGACATACACCCCGACAATTGGGACACGAAAGCGGGAAGAGCCGTCATCAACAAACAGAGTGCGGACAAGAAAGAAAACCTCAGGGTATCCTCACTTAACAAGACACTGGACGAGATACGTTCGGCCATCACCATGCACTATACACGCATGATGAACGTGGACGGTTACGCACTGCCGGAAAAAATCAGGAACGCATTCCTGGGATTGGAGGAAAAGGAGAAAACGCTCATCAGCTACTTCACCCAGCACAATGAACAGTATGCAAAGAAGGTCGGCAAGACTGCCACGCAAAAGACCTATTCCCGCTACGAACTGACCAAGCAGCGGATGATAGAGTTCTTGCAGAAGGAATACAAGTTGTCGGACATTCCCGTGAAGGAAATCACCGTTACCCACATCGAGAACTTCTACCTTTATTTGCGTCAGGAATGTGAGGTAAGCAACAACACCGCCATGAAATTTGTACAACGTTTCCATACGATACTGTTGTTCGCCCAGAAAAGCGGATTGAGCTTTATCGATCCATTCGGGAATTTCAAGTTCAATTTTGACAAGACCGACAGAGGGTATCTCACGCAGGAGGAAATCGACACGATCTATTACAAGGAGTTCAAGTCAAAGCGGTTGGAACACGTGCGTGATGCTTTCATCTTCAGCTGTTATACCGGTTTGCCTTACTGTGACATCTATACGCTTTCAAGTGAGGACATAAAGATCGGTGTGGACGGCAAGAAGTGGATTATGAAAGACAGGGGTAAAACCGGAGTGGAATCATTCATTCCCCTACTGCAAATACCGTTGGATATTCTCGCCAAATATGAGGGCAAGTTGAAAAACGGAAAACTGCTTCCGGTAATCAGTAACCAGAAGATGAATGAATATTTGGCGGAGATAGCCGCTATTTGCCAGATCAACAAGCGGATCACCTACCATCTTGCCCGGCATTCGTTTGCGACGGAAATCTGCCTTACCAAAGGCGTTCCCATTGAAAGCGTGTCCAAGATGCTCGGACACACCAACATTCAGACCACACAGATTTATGCCCGTGTGGTGGATAGAAAGTTGAGCCATGACATGAATATGCTGGATCGAAAACTTAAAAGTATGCAAAAAGGTACGACGCAAAACGCTGTATGAATAAACAAATCATTATATTGTCACACCATTTAAAAACAACGCCTTATGGAAAATAGAGGATACATCACCATCACCGGTTTGGAAAACAAGGATGAACAACCCATCGTCAGTGTAAAGATAGAGAACGGCAACGTATGGATGACCAAGCACGAACTTGCCCGTCTGTTCGGAGTGTTCGTGCAGACAATAGACGCCAATGTGCGCTCCATCTTCAAATCCCGCCTGCTTTATGACGGCGACGTAACCATAACCGAGAAGCAGGACAAAAGCATCGTTACCTATTATAATCTGGAAGCGATCATATTTCTCAGTTTCCGCATCAACACCTATTGCACGAAACTGTTCCGTGAATGGGTACTCAACTCCCTGTGCGAGTACAAACGCCTGCAAGAGAAAAAGCCCGAAGTTCTTGTCGTTTTCAATCCCGGCAGCAACCGGACAACCATTTCTTATAACTGATATGCATAGAAGCCTGTAAATAGCGAGCCTTGCCCGAAAATCCGACAGGCAAGGCTTTTTTTTCTCCTGAAAATCCTATCTTTACACCAAATAACAGTGTCATGATAGAAAACCTCACCATATCCATATCTTTCAGCGAAGTAGAGGAAGCCCATGTCGGCAACTATTTCCACCTTTCCGAAATGTCCGGCGAGTTTCTGATTATCCAGAAACCCGACAATACCTTCTACTTCCTTTGTTCCAATGATTGTGACATCGTGGGTATCTGCCAATCCTTTGATTGGTATATTGTATCAAAAGACGCTTTTAATGACCGCCTGATAATCGGCATTGGTTTGTCGGATAAAGAAAGCATCAACGGAGAACTCTATCGTGTACAGGATGAAACCACGCTCATCCTTTGGCGTGACATACTCCGCTTTACTTTCGAGAGCGATTTCGTGCGCCGGTTCTTCCCGTACAATACTCACTTCAAAGGCAAGATGCGTATCGACGGAGCACTGTGTTTCTATATTCACGATTATTACCCGACCAGATGCAAGGACATATCGGTATTCGACAGAAAGACGAGTAATCTGGTATTTAGATTTAAGGAAGGCCGACAAGCAGCCCTTGTCGCCAAGATCTTCTCTCTTTGTATCGCCCGGATGCCGTTCTTCAAAGAGAAAGCCGCCAACGCCGTGCTGATCCCCATACCGGCGGCAACCCGTGAACGGAACATCGCCCGTTTTGCCCGTTTTTGCAGCCTTCTCTCACATCGGCTTAAAGTTGTGGACGGTTTTCGTGCCACATGGATAAAAGAAGACCGTGAGCAGATGAAAGGAACTCACGGACAAGACAAGTTATCCAACTTGATCTTTCATCCCGATTATTTTAAAGGCCGGGACGTATTTTTAATAGATGACATTATCTCTTCCGGCGAGAATTTCACGCAAATGAAACGCAAACTGATACAACTCGGCGCAAAATCCGTTACCGGTTTGTTTTTAGGTAAAACAGTAAAATAAAATTTATATATGAACAATATAACAGGAATAACAAAACGTGATATATTTGATTTGTTCTCTAAAGGATTAAATATTGATATTCTTTGGGATACACAGAAGATTATATACCCTTACTATGGACGTTTAAGTGAACTGGAATTTCTTAAGCGGTTATATCCATTAGAGCAAATGCCAAGCTCTGATCCTCGATTTATGAATGCAGAGGGAGATATTTGGCAACATACAGTCAATAATGACGATTATCCTTTTTGTTGGATATTTGATGATGACAGATTTCCTTTAAAAAATGGGAATGATGAAGATTTCCTACGTTTTTTATGCGAAATATTCCACCCCATAGTAAGAAATGAAGAAAAAGATTGGTTCTCCTTTCTTAAGAAATTGAATGAATTGTTATGTAATGACGGCTACGAACTTTATTCTTATCAACAGATTTCAAATAGAGATATTTATAACTGGCGAATTTATACAGATAAACAATCCCCAATATTTGTACCCTTTTCCGAAAGACATAAAAAAGACATATTACAGAAGAAAATATCTTTATCAATCAAATTAAAAGCAAGGGAACAAATTTTTCAAGTTCTAAACAAATATAATTTCACTTATCAGGAAACCGATGAAACGGGTTGGAATTATAATACGACTGTAGGAGATTGTGTCTTTTCTGAACTTAGGCAATTTTATGAACTGAAATGCTACAATGATCAAGGAGAATATATTCCAACGGCTAACATGAAAGATTTTGTTTGCAAGAACTCACCTTTTAAGGTCTTTGATATTATAGAATCATTTAGTCATCACTATGAAGATAAATTTATCTCTGAAATAAATACAATATTATCACTTAATGAAATACCATTCTATTTAAGCAAAGAAGAAGGCATTGTAAGTTCGTATGATTTAAAATTAGACGGAAAAATTATCAGTAGCATACATGAGATAGGACTAAAAGAGTTATTGCAAGAATCTCAATCTTATTTTGATAAAAATCAAAAGAATATAGCAGTAGAAAAAATATGGGATGCTTTTGAACGATTAAAAACATATTACTCTCCAACTTTGGATAAGAAAAAATCTTGTATAAAGATTATAAGTAATATCAGCCATAACAATGTAGACTATGAAGAGATATTCAATCAAGAGTTTCAAGAATTAACAAACATAGGAAATAGATTTAGAATACGACATCATGAAATCGGAAAGATAGAAATTATCGATCCTAACTATTATGATTATTTATATCATAGATGTTTGTCGCTGATTATATTGTCAATAAAATATCTATAGTAATATGGCAATCAAGAAATCCCAGATCGAAAAATGGATAGTCGCCCAAAAGAAACATCGGCTATCGGATACCCATGTACAAATGGCACGTGAACTCGGACTCAACCCCGACAAACTCGGCAAGATAGACAACCACCGGTAAGAGTCGTGGAAAGCCCCCTTACCGGAATTTATAGAAGAGATCTTCTATAAACGTTTCAAAAAGGAACGTCCTGATATAGTCAAGCCCCTGAAACAAATACTTAAAGAACAGGAAATAAAGGATAAAGAAAAAAAGAAGGAAAAAGAAAAACGGCGTAAAGAGCATGAACAGGAACAGATGAATAACGGAACGGATGAAGTTCTTCCATTCTAATCCTCAACCCCGATAGCGGAATAAAAGCCACATCATTATCGGTAGAAAGAACGTTCCCATTTCTCCGAAACCGGAGCGATCTTTCATCCATACAAAATCGTAGAAAAGTGTTGTACAAGCAAGCGTGATGAATCCTACATTGCCCGGTACAACACCTTTCTTTTTTCCGTTTTTGAAATAGGAAAGCTTTTATTATTATCTATATATTTTTACTCTCTGATTTCCTCAAAGGCAATATCTATCGCATCATAGTAATCGCCGTCATTAACGCTCAACGCAGCAACAAGGCTGTTCAATGTCCGAACTGCGTCCAAACGCTTTTCCGTATCATTTTCATCCGGATTACTCAAGACATCTATCGCACAGGTCAAATGCCCTTTCATCTCTTGCAATGTAGATAAACTCTGAATGGGAAACAGATAGAAAAGCCCATCTTCTGAAGACCGGACTATTCCTTTCAGGGGAGTCGATTGTAAATCCATAACAATAAGGTTATTATATTAAATTGACGTAACGCTGCCGGATACTACGTTCGAGGTATCGCCAAACACCCAGTGTAAAGTGAACCGACAGGTTACGTCAAAGTATAACCTACCCGGTTCATTTACCTTCACACTTTTGAAATTGGCGATTTCCGAACGTTGGTAAACGAACACATCACACGATGCTATTTGCATCGCTAACACAAAGGTAGAAATTTTTTCGTATTAATCACCGCTTTATGCATAAAGGATTTATAACACAACGATTCTAAGCAAAGTTTAAGGCTAACTTCCTTCGGGGTATTTCTCTCACTGTTTTCAGTAGCCATCACTCCACATTTAAAACAAAGGAACGAATTAAACTAACTTATTCAAGTGCAAAGGTACTTCGGGTTCTTAACGGAAAAACAAGGTCAAGCCGTTCCGGTTTTGAAAAAAATCTTCCCTGCGCCATAAATGGCACGAGGTATTTTTTCCAAAAACCTTGTTTTTCCTGAACCCTACCTTTTGACGCACATGAAATAAGTCAGCTCAACTCGTCAATGCATAAAAAAAATGTCGTGATTATGAAAACAGCAAGAGAAATACATAACGGAAATAAGAACAGACTCAATCTGCCTCTGCATAAATTGTTTGGCTGGTCGGTTCGGCTCATTCTTTCAGGCTTCTGTTGGAGTCTGTACGGTGGCAGTCTTTTGGCGTGGTTTATCGGTCTGTGGCTCGTAAAAGAACTGATAACGGACATGATCCGCTTCGCATGGGGTTGTCTGGTTTCCATTCTTTCCTTTGCTGTCGTAGTCGGGATTATCATTTGGTTATTAATACTTTAATACACACAGTTATGACAATGGATATTACAAAATCAGTAGCGTTCACCGGACACCGTTCAGAGCGTATCCTCCAAGTCCGTATGCTGTATCTTTATCTGGATATAGTTTCGCAAGTGAGAAGGTTGTATAGTCTGGGCTATTGTTACTTTCTAAGCGGAATGGCGGAAGGCTTTGATTTGCTTGCAGCCCAAGCGGTAGCCGACCTCAAAATGGAATACACGGATATTCGGCTCATTGCCGTTGTGCCGTTCCGCCGGCAGTCAGACAGATACCGCCCGGAGAACAAGTCCTTATACGACCGGATAATGAAAACTGCCGATGAAACGGTCATTCTCAGGGAAGATTACTGCAAAGGGTGCTTCCATCACAGGAACGACTACCTGATTGACAACTCCGAAATCGTCCTGGCCTATTGGGACAAGCATCCCTATGGCGGTACTTATTATACCGTAGGAAAAGCACGGATGATGAACAGAAACATTATAAACCTTTATAAATAAAGCCTTATGAAACGATATAGCAGGATTGTCGCACAACAGTGCAGATATTACGAGGTAAACAACATTTTCGAGTATATGGTGGAAACCTACCTGAACGGCAACATCACCACTTTTGGAGAACTTTACCGGGAATTGTGTAAAGAGGCGAGAAAAGATTTTATCGACTTTCTTCTCAGTGAGGTAGAGCCGATATACTGGAGAGAGATTTTAAAGATGACTGTCTAATGAATAAATCAGGAAAATATGAATGTAACATTTGAAACCGTAATTTGTGCATGGGATGAGAAAATCCCTGCACTCCTTATCCGACTGGTAAATACCCTTCTCTTTTGCCGGACGGAAGAGGAACTCCGCCAATCCATTGACAAACTTCGGGAAACGACCGAACTGGATGAATTTTTCACCTACGGCTATGGCTCACACCTTTTCTGGTGCAACCAGCGCATTTCCAAAGGAAGCGTGCAGTTCATCCAAAGCCGGTTATTCATTGCGACATTTTAATCCTCTAATACATAAATGACATAAAGCCAATATTCCAAATGACACGAGAAGAGAAATTGCAGGAGATTGTAGAATACAGTCCTTGCAGGGTGGAACGCAGCACAGTCCTCCGTTACTTGTTGGCACTACGCCGCAATGACACGGAACAAATCGCCTATTTCGAAAGTTTCGGCAAGAGTGTACGACATATCATACTCAATGTACGCACGTATGAAAGAGGGCTGATTTTCGGCTATGTCGGCAAGCGGTTCAACGAACACGGTTGGATTAATGGTATGTTACCGATAGTTGAAGAAATCAAATTGGATACTTCCAACACGATCCATATCGGGCAATCCGTTGACGGGACGTATGCGGTATCCATCGACTGGTGTACCGGCACAGCCGGAGGCGGCAGCCACCCGTCCGTTTGGGATGAGCCTGTCAGAGATTATAAGGAAGCTGTCCGGCAAGGCATCCGTCTGTTGGAACGACAATACAACAAAGCGGAATGTTGGTCTGTTTCCGACGGAAGCAATTACAACCCGAAGGTTATCTGCAGTCTGAAAGAAAAACTGTTGGAACTCAAGCGGAAATACACACAGCCCCGACAGTTAAGCCTGTTTTAATATTCACAAACTATAAAATCATAAGTTATGGCAACAAAAATGAACGAGAACGGAGTTTCAACCTGCAAGGCGGGTGAGAAATATGAAAAATTCCAAATGACCGTAGGACGGAAAAGGCGCACGTTTTACCATTATGATTACAGGGACACGGCAGACAACGAACTTTTTTCCTGTGTGAAGCCCACATTGGAAGAGTGCAGACAGAAACGTGACGAATGGTTGATTCAAAAACAAAGAAAGTATATGACAGAACAATAAATATCTGAAAAACAAGATATAATAATATATAATAAGGTTGAGAGAGTTATTAACCATTTGCACCAAAGAACTCTCCTTGCCGGTTGTCTGCAAGGAGAGTTCACATGTCATAGTTTTATTCCTTTTCTTTTGATTTGTCTGACCGGTGAAAAGTTGAACTCTTTCAGCCTTTTGTCAAAGGAAACCGTCACATCTTTCATTACCCCCTTCGGAGTCCAAATTTCCTTAACAGGCAAAGTCTTCCCGTCATACAGTTTTTTTATCTGCCCGACAGAGAACTTTGTGCCCGTGCATTGTTCCATTTTGTGATTGAGAGAATATATGTTACAGCTGTTTCTGACAATATCGGGAATCAGTTCCGGTTGCTTTTTCAATAGTTCCGGATACCAATTTTCCGCTTGAAGGCAGATTTCTGCACTTCTTTTATCGGGTGGGATGTTCAGAAAACTTTCCGGTACATTTTTGTCCATTCCCGCAAGATATGCTTTTTCAGTCTTTAAATCATACCTTATGCTTTTCAACTGCAATGCCGAATTATAGGTATCGGCGGCAGCCTGACAGACCATTTTTTCCGTCTGCAGGTGTACCGGCACAGACGAAATTGCATAGCCGTCCCTGCTTACAGCATATTCCGCCATCCGGTCATCTATAATGTTCCACCGGACAGAACGCATCAAATCCGAACATCTCCATTTCCCTTCAAGCAATTTCATAATCTCCAGACAAATGTCGGGATAAGGAACATAAGGCAGCAGCGCAGCCGGTTCGTGCTTTACTTTTGATAATGCGGTACGGCAGATTTCCGGTGTTCTCATGCCTTCAGGCACATATTCCAGAGCCTTTCCGTTCCGTCTGACCATCTCCTCATATACCTCCAAAGGTATGTCGTCTTTCGGCAGTGCCTCCCGGAGATACCGGTCATCTTCCAGAATCAACGGCAAAAAGCACTTCAGTACACCACAAGGCATATCATGTATGGAATCGGGTTTGTTTGTCAGAGCCATACCGACAATCTCGTAGGAGAACATTTCTTCCGGTACATGACGCACATTGGCACTGTCGGCATTGACAGCGTGCCAGCATACATTCTCAGTTTTACGTTCCGGAGGAAGATCCCGAAAATATCCGGGATTTTCCTGTACTGATTTTATATCCGCATCTTCCTGTTTCCTATCCATGCCCGTTCATTAAAGGTTTTATCAATTTCCTCATGTCATCAGCCATCCGGCTCTCTTCATATTTGGAACGGTTCAGATTCTCAAACACAATCTGTCTTGGGAGGACTTTCCAACAAAAGTAACTTGATCCGAAATAGGCAGCGTTCTTTTCCGTAAACTGGATACGTTTGTCGAACAACAACATCTGCATCTCCTTTTCTCGGAACAAGTGAACCGGTGCACTGCTGTTCAACCAAAGATTGGAAAGCAGTAACGCAAACGGCTTGCCGAGTGCAAGGCAGCGTTCCACAACCTTCTGTTTGATACTGAACGGAGGATTGGAAACAATCAGATCCCACTCTTCCGGCTCGTAAACGAAGAAATCCTCACCGGTAAGGATATGGGAGTGAACCACTCTGATACCGGCGGCTTTCAGCGCAAGCACGTACTCACTATGCTCTGTATCAAACGGACACCAGACTATTTTATTTCCGGGTATATATTTGATTATAGGAGCCACCGCATAAGCCGGAGTATACTGCTCGTCGCTGCTTTTTTTCGGGGTATATCCGGCATAAATCATTCGGTATCCTCCTTTTCATCTTCTTCATTATTAAAGGCAAAAGACTTTTGTACAACCTGACCGAAGGAATCAAGAATGTAAATATCTATTTTCTGCTGGTCTGTGTCAAGTGATTTGTAATAGAGTCTGAACGTTTCTTCCGGTAACGGATACAGGTCGTTTGGCAACAAAACCGTACCGTCCTCCATGCGAAGTTCCCCTTTGCCTGTCGGTTGGAAGTACCTGATGAAGTATTTGGTGTCCTGATACTCGCCGTTTCTTACAAGCTGACAACGGATTTCCGCTTCCTCGCCCTTTACGATTGTCGTCTGCACCGGCAAGGTCGCCAGATCAAACTCATACACCTGCTGAACGTCCAATTTGTCAGAACAGGCGGTTACACATATCACACCGACAAGCATGAATGTAACAACAAACAATGTTTCTATCATCTTTTTCATACACATTAAAAATTTAATCGTTTAAAACAGTACTATTTCTGATACGTTCCGCTACGGCACGTACCACCGGTACGCTCACGGCATTGCCGAGCATCGCATACCGGTTGGCTCGTGAGATTTCCCTCACTTCCCCGTTGATAATTCCGTATCTGGTAAAATCATCGGGAAAGCCTTGCAAGCGTTCGCACTCCACTTCCGTCAGCATACGGATTCGGGATTTCTGTTCTTCGTTCGGCTGTCCGTCAAAAGTTTCCCCCGGTTGCAGGTTTATCAGATAATTGCCGAAATTGGGCTGTTTGTAATAGTTACGTGTTATCGTTCCGCAGGTATGGGAATGAACCGTGTCTTTCCTGCACGGATGATTCCATCCACCCGGCGCCGGGAAAGGAAATACATCTCCGGTACACCGGTCTGCAACACGTCCGACAAGGTAGATTCTCTCTCTGTTCTGGGGTAGAAACCATGCCGTATTAAACAGTTGCCATTCAAGTCGATAACCGCCAATGTCGGCAAACGCTTTGATAATGCTCCAAAAATCTGATCGATGCTTTGCGAAGAAGACTCCCTTAACATTCTCCCAGATAAAAACGTCAGGTCTGAATCTCCCGACGGCTTCGACAGCATACCTGACAAGGGAACTTGCCTCTCCACGCAGCCCGCTGCCGTCGCCGACTGAACTAAAATTCTGGCAAGGGCTTCCGAAAGTGATGATGTCGGGATGTCCGATTTCCGCTGTTCCGATTTCTGTAACCGATCCGATATGTTCCGCATAAGGAAAATTGTATTTGAAGTTGGCGATTGCATTTTTTTCTATCTCCGAGAAATATACTTTCTCAAACGAGTATCCGGCAGCCTGCAATCCTTTACTAAAGCCGCCAATACCCGAAAATAATTCCAAAAGAACCATGCCCTAATCAATTATGAATTTGACGCCCACCCCGAACTGGAAATGAAAGTGTCCGCTGTCATTTCCCCAGAGGCAACGCTCACGGGCATGGAACAGCAATACCACCTGGTTGGCAAGGTAGGTTTCTATCTCCAGCGATACCGCACCGCCATAGACAAACGCATCCCCGGCACACAGGCGTGAGCCGTCGAACAACGTACTTGTGCCCCAATTCACGGTTTCATATCCTGCCAGCACCGAACCGCCGGCATAGCAGAGAAACACCTTGTTGGCATCCGAAAGGAAATTATAATAATAGCCGCCTTCCGCAGTGAATTGGGAAACCGGGACACGTATGTCCTTGTATGGATAATACTTCTGGAGATACTCGCCCCCGAATACCCACTTATGGCAGCCGTTCACATATCTGTCCGTTCCCAGTCCGAAATGGTAACCCAGCTCGTTACGTTTGTCCGCAGTGTGAAAACCGTCCGTCATACCGGCGGTAATACGCAGCCCTTTTGTACCGGGCAGGCAACGTTGGGCATGTGCCTTGTCCGTCAGGACAAAGCACAAAAACATACATATAATAACAGATACCCTTTTCATACTATTTCACCTTCAGTTCGTTAATGACTCTGGCACGGATCAGCTCGGCGTTGGTCAGAATAAACCGCTGATGCCTTCCCCCGTTCTGCTCGTTCATCTCGACAACCAGCTGCTTGTCATCCGGAAGGGTGAATTTGGGCAGGGTAAATACCGTCCGTTCCTTGCTTTTTCCATCAACCGCCGTTACATAGTTGAAGGCACGAAGCGGCACGATAACCTGTTCCTGAATGGCGGTACGTTTTGCAACCTTTTTGTCCACCACCTTAAAAGTAACGAAATCAACGGAGAACGGCACGTTGGAAGCGTTTTTCAGTTCCGTATGGAAATAAAGCAGACCGTTGTGCGTATAAATCCCCTTCAGGATATACTGGATGCCGAAGCGCTTGCAGCCGATATGCTTCACCAGACGTTTGTTGTTGTCATAGACGGACTTCATGATCAGCCGTACCAGCAGCGGGGACTCGCTGCCGAGTTCCGTAAGGTAGATTTCCTGAGAGTTGTTCGGCCGGTTCACCGCCTCGCCATCATGGATGAAGTCTTTCATCTCGATATTCAGCTTGGTCGGCTCGTCCGCATACTTCACATTGAATGTATAATAGCTGCCGTCATCCGTGATCACCGCCAGATTCGTTTCACGGGAGAAGTCCCTCAACGCTGCTTTCACCCGAAGCACGTTCTCCGAGCCGTCCGCTTTACCGGCAAGAATGTCCGCCGATCCCAGATCCACATACTTGATAGCAGCCGGGAAGATAAGGTGTACCGTTTTATTGAATGTCACCTCCAAAGCGTATGGAGGAACCATCCGGTCGAATGCCACCGGGCGTGTCAGCCCGTCAAACAGATCACCGGTGGACGGACTGCGCCTTGCGTCCTCCTTATCCGGCAGCGGCATGGTTTCCGTTTCTCCGGAATCCGCCGTTTCTTCCGTGTCATTTCCCGTCTTTTCCACTTTCACGGTCTTTTGTGCATACGCACCGGTCATACCAATGGCAAAAGCCATCATTAAAATTACTTTTTTCATGCTTGTTGTTTTTTCTTGATTGATAAATTGATTTTAACCGTTTATTGTCTTGACACGAGCAGTAGCTCGTAATCCGCCTTCAAAGTCGCCTTGGCAGTCCTGAACTTTGTGGAAAGGTATTGCGATGCGCCCTGTATCACCCCTTTGCCCAAGTCCGCAGCCAACTGTGCGCCGGCATTGGTGGAGATATTGATGCTGCTTCCCATTGCCGAGCCCATGTTGGCCGCCATCTCCTTGACGGCGGTAAGCTCCTGCGATCCCCTGACCTCAATGCCCTTCATGCCCCTCGTGTCATAAGCGTCCAGCTCCACCGGCAGGATTGTTCCCTGAAAGGCAATCGAAGAAACGGTGATTTCCATGCGCTCACCGCTGATTTTCGCCGTGCCGGTCAGTATCGTGTTGGCGGGTATGTACAACTTCCCGGCCTGCACCGGCTCCAGCAGGCGCAGATCCACTTCCTGACCGTCGCTTCCCGAAACCGTTACCGTCCTGTACACGCAGGCACGGATACCGTTCCTTTCCGTACGGCTCCGGACTGTCCCTACCGTGTGGAAACCCATGTTTCTGGGCTTGCCGTACTGTCTGGCAAACTCTTCATCGGACAGGGGTGCGGCCAGCAGGCTGACCACCCGTTCCGTTACCTGCGTAACCGGGCAGACCGGCGTTTTACCCGTAGAGGAGGACACGGCGACCTGTTTGGTTTCACCGCCGCCCGGCATGTACCTTGCCGCCATCTCGTAGGACTTCTCCATCAGCCGCAGTTGCTCCTCGCTGTTTTCTCTGGCCTTGCGCTCTTCCTCCGCCTGACGCTCCAGCTCCTGAATGCGCCATTCCAGTTCCAGTGTTTTCTGGTCATCTTCCGCAGGCCGTGTTTCATAAAAACTGTCCAACTGCCGGTTGATGTCCTGATAGGCATTGGCCGAGGAACGGATAGACGGACTGCCGTTGTCCGTGTCCTCTTCCGTCAGGAATACTTCGTCCGCTGCCGGCTCTTCCTGTTCCAGTGATACCGCCAGATCCTGAAGCGTGTTCATTTTCTCCTTTTGTTTCTTTTCAAAGGCACTTTGTTCGTAGGCGGTCTTTTTATCCGACAGCAGCCCCTTGTCCTCCGGCATCGGAACATCCACGTTGAATCCCTCCCTTAATGGCTCGTCGCTGTCCGAAGGAGCGAATATCAGCCACATCGCTCCCAGAAACACGAGAAAGAACAACGGATACACGAGCATCTTCTTCCGCTTGAGCATCTCTTCCGGAGTCAGAGGTCTGGCCTCTTTCTTCCCCTGTTTCGGCGTTTGCCCTTTCTCTTCCGCCTTTTCAGGCGTTGCAGCGTTCGCCGGTTGCCGCTCCTGATTTTTTAGGTTCTCCATAATCCACCTGGTTTTTAATGTTTATACTATCCTTGTTTATCCGCCTGTACAGCTCCATCCGCCTGATATGCTCCATTTGCAACTGCTCCCCCTCATGCCTGCCGATGCGGTATATCGAAGATACCGTCATGTATATCGACAGACAGCCGAAGCCGGTGAGCATGACCACCACGCAGACGAGCCGTACATCGGGCGACATCCGTCCGCACAGATAGCGGAGTCCGTCGTCTATCCTGTCAGGCACGTACCTGATCCATTTTTTCAATCGGTTCATTTCCTGTCTTTTTTAAGTTATCGTTCAATGGTTCTCAAATCCCGGTTCTCCACGATATTGAACTGCTCCATCGTGAAGCCGTGCGGGTTATTGTCCGACCTGACCGAGTTCAACAGCCGGCAACGGGTTACAAGGCTCCGTTCCGTGATGTTGCTTGACCTGACCAGCGACTGCCGTGCGTAGGTCGTTACCACATACGGGTAGCTGTTGAAGTCGCACGCCACGCTGTCCACCCGAATGCTCTGGTTGATATTGGCCGAGATTATACGGTTGTAATACCCCTTTTCCTCCCAGTCCTTGTAGTAGCGGAACGCACTCTCGTCGCACAGGAACAACGCCCTGCGGATATTCGACTCGATAGCCGCCTTGTCGGGCGACAAGGTGAAAAACAGCTCGTGAAAACGCCGGATATGTTCTTTCGCCTCCACCGGCCTGTTCTGCGAAAGGTCTTGGGAAAGAGCAAGTATCAGGGACTTCCCATTGTCCAGCACATAGATTTTCTCCCTCTGCCGTTCGGCGAACCGGTAGGAACTCCAGAGAGCATAGCCGGTAACCAGAGCACAGAGCGAAACGAACACGATACCCATCGTGCGGATTTGCCGGAAGCTCGTTTCTATATTCTTCAAACTCTTAAATTCCATATGTTTCTAAGATTTTATATTGGGTTATCTGCCTCTTAACTTGCCGGCTACATGGCCGACGGCTGCACCGGAAACAGCGGCAGCCGCACGTCCGCCCTTCAATGACCACGAGTTGACCTGCTTGCCGTAGTTGCCGGCTCCCGATGCCTGAATCACCCATGTGGATACTGTCGGAATGGTGAAATACCCCACAATGGCTATCAGCATGAAGATGATGTAAGCGGAATTGTTCACGTCGGGCACATAGGCGGGATCGCTCAGTGCGGCGATGTCCTTTTCGATCATCAGTACCTGAATCCTTGCCAGCACGGAACTGAACAGGTCGGATATGGGCAGCCACAGATAGATGCTGATATACTGGCAAATCCATTGGATCATCGTATTGTGGAAGCCGTCGTACACCGATATGGCGAACGACAGGGGCCCCAGAATGCTCAATACGATCAGGAAGAAGGTTCTCAGCGTGTCCAGTACCAGCGAAACCGACTGGAATAGCAGTTCCAGAAAGCTGCGGAGAAAATTGTTTACGCCCTGCCTGGCCTGGTATTTGAAGCGTTCCGCCGCCATGCCCGCCATCGCTTTCAAGTCCGAAGGCGACCATCCCAGATCCTCGATCTGGCGTTCATATTCCTCGTTGTCGACCAGATACGCCGTTTCCGGATTCCTTGTCATCGCCTCGTATTCCAGCTTCTGCCGCTTCTCGGAATACTCCCGTATGTTCAGCGTCTGGCCTTCCATTATATCGTGGCAGCCGGTAACCACAGGACTCATGATGCCGTTGAGAGTTCCCAGAACGAATGTGGGGAAGAACATGATGCACGCACCCAGACAAAAAGGTCTGAAGAGCGGGTAAATGTCAATCGGCTCGGCTCTCGAAAGAGCCTGCCACACCCGTGAGGCCACATAGAACAGTGCACCCAGTGCGGCCACTCCGGTAGCCACACCCGTGATGTCCGAACAGAGCGGCATCATTTCGTCATAAAGGTTGCGCAACACTTCGTGAAGGTTGCTGAAAGTTTCCTCGCCCGTCATGTCACCAGTATTTTTGATTGTCCGTTCCGTACAAGTCCAGCACCCTTCGGGTATCGTTCTTCTTTTTTGCACGCAGGTAAGAGATGCCGATGTTCCGGTTCGTGTAATACCTGACCAGATTGCGTTGGTTTCTTACGTCACGGTACACACGGTCGATCACATCCATGCGCTCCTTATCCGTCATGGAAAGGCTGGTGGAGGTTACGACCGTCTTCATCTCGTTCAGCATACCGCTGCTCTCTTCCAGCATCTTCGCATATCCGGAAGCGATTGCCGAAAGCTCGTCCGGCGTATAGTTCTCGTCCGTCAGCATTTTCTGGAAAGAGTTTACATAGATGTCCGATATTTCACCGACCAGAAGAACGGTTTGCTGTACCTTGCGGGCATCCTTAACCAGATTGTTGACCGCTTTCAATGCGTCGTAATAACGCTTCCCCTGTTCGTAGATCTTGACTGTTTCCTGAAAATTCTTCACCATATTTTCTGCCGTCGTCGTGGTCTGCACCACATTGCGGGTTGTATTCACGATGCTTTGTGCAAAGTTCGAGGGATCGAACGTCACCCATTGTGCCTTTACTGCCATAATCGGGCAAAGAAGCCCGGCCAGGCAGACAGCCATAATTCGTTTCATGTCTTTTAAAATTTTAATGTTGAATAAATCGGATAGTTGTTACTGTCATTTACGGGAGAACCGGGGTTCTCCATTTTCCCTATGAGTCATCCGCACGTACATAGATCCCTTCGGTAGCCAGCACCAGCCGGTCTTCTTCCCGGTCATAAGCAAGCTGCACCCTCCACAGCAGGTCTGCCCAGATGATGCCGCCACTTTGGTGGATCGTGCCTACCACCACCGCATCAAGGTGGTAGGTCAGGGCAATCTTGTATGCGCCACCGTCTCGGAATACGGTAACGGGCGGCGACTTGCGGTTGCTTTTCCACTCCCCGCATATCCAGTAGAGCGGAAACAAGGTTTCATACTCCATAGGCATTTACGGTATTTCATTGCTTTGATTCCGTTTCTTTTCCGCAAGCCTTCGGATAGCCAGTTCGATATTGCCGTCCAGCTGTTTCGCCAGTTGTTCCACTTCCACCTTCTCGCTCTCTTCGGTCGTGTAGCAGTAGGCTAAGCACCCAGCGCCTTGTCATATTTCTATGGTAGGTTTCCGAGTACTCGCCTCCGAACCGGACTTACAAGTCTCCCTGTATCCGGC
>NZ_DBMACV010000049.1:0-25708 GCF_057861905.1 Phocaeicola sp.
ATTGTTTCTTTGAAAACAAACCGGATGCATTGCAAGGATACTATATTGAGGACTCAAAACAACTGGCCTTATTCTAAACTTATCCCGAACTCAGGTATCAAGGTAAGTTGCTCGGAAGTGTTCTGGCTCAAGTAATACATCTTGCTGATTTGCAGAATCAAGTCTTTGCGTGCCTTTTCGTACGACAAACGGTTCAGCTCGTTCATGGTTCGCGTAATATCCATTGCCGTATAAACCGTCTGGTTGTATAAAGGCATCTGCAACTGGATACCCGCCGATGCATTGTACTGCAAGGTTTTGGTAACATTGTACGGATTGCCGTAAGCAGAGCCGTCGGTAACCGATACCGGCGGATTGAAATTGTCATTGAATCCGGCAACCGCATTAATCTGCGGCAGCAGCTTGGCACGATTTTCACTCAGCGAATGCTCTCCTTTTCGGACTTCATTGCGGCTGCTTTCCAAAGAAAGATTATTCTCTATGCCCAGCCGCAGACACTCTTCCAGTGTCAGCACTTCCTGTGCCCCTACAGGCATCAGTGCGCAAAGGGAGGTAAAAATAACTACTAATTGCTTCATTTTATTTCATTTCTTAATCTGAAGCAAAGGTACGTTGTCAAGGCTTTACGATATTATTCACATATAGTGAAGGACTGTTCATATTTTCCTTTTCTAATCATTTTCACATCCTATTGCGACACTTTTCACCCGCAAACCATAAAACTATTTACTATATAAAGTATCTTTCCATTCTATTTTTAAGTAATGCAACATGGTAGTGCTCTCACCACAACTTCCCGTATGCTGAATCGCCATACCGCCCCACAAATTGGGAAGAATATCGGCTTCCAGACTAACGGAAGGCTGCAAATTCTTATCCGTCACAGAGGCAGAAAGCGGAGTAGAAGTTTCAGCATGTGCCATCAGTTTATTTCCTCTCACCTCGACCACAATGGTACAGTCGGTACGGTAGCAGGTACTCGATATGGAAGGAGTTATTGCAGTGGTCCTGCCGTTTTCATATTTCATCAACATAAAATCGACAGCATTACTATATTTAGTCGTCCGGATGATACGTAAGGCATATCCACTCAATGTACGGGTATCAAACTTTATACAGATATCCATATACTGCCCCGTAGCGCTTCCGAATCCCTGTCCTGCCGTCTTACTCGGATCAACATTCAAGGTTATTTTCATATCCCCGTATGTTCCTTCCAACGGAGTGTACAGCAAACGCGCCCCACGCTGAGCCTGAAGGAGTCCCATTCCGTGTGCTCCATTTATTCCCTTACCATATACCCAATAGTTCTTATCGGGAAATACTTTCCAATCATATTCTGCTGTATCGAAAGGCTTATATCCGTCTATCGTCCAACCGCCGGGGTATATAACAGGCTGATTGGTACAAGGAAAGTTCCGAAAATCGGTTTCAAGTACATTTACCGGCTCAATCTGTTTCCGGCTGATCCGCGTTGAAGAAGTTACTGTATATTCCTTACCGGGACGACAGCGCAAATGCTTGGGAGCTATCGTTACCATGAGATAATACCCGACATCTTCTTTGGTAAGCCTGTAGGTCGTTTCGGGTATACCCAAGCGTGAAACCGCTACCGGATATTTTGTCTTCCCATCCTTATCGGCAACCCGATACCACGTTATCAGCGACTCGTCTTCACGTCCCTGCAAGTCCAGGCTATAACATACCGTCGCTCTTCCATCTGCAATCTGCAGCTTCGGCTGTTCCACAAAAGCCGGGGCTTCTACAAAATCGGGAGTAACCGTCAGTTCGACGGCACATTCCAGTCCCTCCTCCGTAAAAGCTGTTATAGTGAAATGTTTTGTTTCATCCTCGTGATTTCGGGCTTCAACCACACACTTCCCATTTCTTTCCACCGACAGACTGACATACTTTTCATAGCCCGACTGTACTTTCCATCTGACCTGAGCACCTTGGAGTACATAATTACAATGCCTTTTCACAATTGCCGTAAGCTCTACCGGCTCTCCTCCGGTCTGTACAGAAGTAACCAGCGGAGTGACCGACAGACAGACCGGCATACTCGTATAATCTTTGCCATCGCGTACTCCTACAGCCAGTATACTATCTTTGACATGAAGCGGGTCCCAATCATCGTTTCCCCGTAACAGATTGTATGTATTATAAATCACATGCCCTTTTTCGTCAGTCAGCCTATAAGCACAAAGCATCGGTCTTTGCTCCATACATACCGTATTATAGGGCTTATCGGCACCTAAAATGTAAGGTTGCCCGTTCATCGTTACACCATACTGATAACACCGAAGCCAGTCGGATGGCTCGTGTGTCCAACCTGCATATACGGGCTTCCGAACATGAAACCGGCAGTCGACTACCGACAAAGGACTTACTCCCTTACAGAAATACTGACGATCTTCCTCATGGCATATATAAAAATCACTATTCAAAAAGACGGCTCCCCCCATATCTGTCTGCCAGAACGGTTTCTGCCCGTAAAACTTCAACGTACAATCCAAGTAAACCCCTGTACCCGTCAGCGCATCGTCAGTACTCTCCATATAACATTTATAAAACAAAATACGTTTTGCACCATTCAAGGGGTTCATATTTAAACGGCTGATAAAACGCACATTCTCGGCAACTATCTTATCTCCATGACAATAAGCCACATGTGCCTGCGTGATGGCAGACATCCTTTTCCTGCGTTCCAGCTCTTTCTTTAGAGGAAATTCCAAATCGACATTACAATAGTTTCCCATCGTAAGATTCCTGACCAGCAGTCCATCACCCCAAAAATCGAACATTGTAAAGTTTCCTACCGCTCCCTGAGTCTGTCCGCGACTGGAAGCCAGTACGACATTCTCGGGATTGTCCGTCAAGCCAATCAGATGCAGATAAGGACACTTCACGACCAATCCGAAAGGTTCCTTACCTTCCTTTCCCACTCTAACTTGAGGATCGTCCGGATTATCTATCCAATATACATAAGGAGCAATATACACCCGCATAGGCTCTGCCTCCGTTCCGGCAACAAAAGCTTTAGCGGCTTCATTAAAGCTATTGAAAACAAACGGATATCTGGAAACCGTTTCATCAGAGAGTTGACCATCGATAAAAAAAGTCTTCTTATCCAACTTTATTTCTGTTCCGGCATAACTGATTCTATCTCCATAGAAATAAACAGGATGTGCTTTATCCAGTGGACAATATCCATGTACAGACTGGGCCAACAAAGCCCTGCCGGAAAATATCCAGCAGAACAAAAGGCAATAAAATAATGTATTCTTCATCATGTCGTGTTTTTCAATGCTGGGTAAATTTATAAAGAATACAAACAAAAAGCATGGTATATCACCAAAAAGTTGATATACCATGCCTTCTTTCAGGGAATAAATCACCCCAGTTCCGAATGACAATCTACTCCCACAGGTTCAATTTATTTTTCTGTGCCTCCTTGAGCGAAACCGTCTTGACCTGTTTCGTCTTATTCTTCTCACGAAGTTCGCGATATTCATTTTCAAGTTCCTCGGCAAAAGCACTCCGCAAGTCGAGATTCATCAGGCGTGCCGCTACCGGCGCATTGAGAGAAGCGTCTTTCATGTAGACCACCGGAGCATGATAAACCGGAGCAATCTTCAGAGCTGTATGGAGCTTGGAGGTTGTAGCACCGCCAATCATTACCGGAATATCGAGTCCGGCACGTTCAAGCTCGGTTACCACATGCACCATTTCCTCCAATGACGGCGTAATGAGTCCGCTTAGACCGATAATGTCTACCTTTTCACGGATAGCCGTTTCAACAATCTTTTCAGCAGGAACCATCACACCCAAGTCGATAATCTCGTAATTGTTGCATGCCATGACGACAGCCACAATGTTTTTACCGATATCGTGTACATCGCCCTTTACCGTAGCCAGCAATACTTTACCGGCACTGCGTGCTCCTTCCTTCTTTTCGGCCTCGATATAAGGCTGCAAGATAGCCACCGCTTTCTTCATGGTACGCGCCGTTTTGACCACCTGCGGCAAGAACATCTTGCCGGAACCGAACAAATCGCCGACATGATTCATGCCTGCCATAAGCGGACCTTCGATGATGCTGACTGCATCCGGATACTTTGCAAGCGCCTCATGCAAGTCTTCATCCAGGTAATCACCCAGTCCCTTGACCAGCGCGTACAGCAAACGCTCTTCCACCGTGGTACCCTCACGCCAAGCAAGATGGGAAACAGCCGCCTGCTGTTCGCCCGTATTCTCTTTTTCCGCCTTCAGCTTTTCGGCCGTTTCAATCAGACGCTCGGCAGCATCCGGACGACGGTTCAATACCACATCTTCTATACGCTCCAGAATATCCGAAGGAATATCTGTATACAGCACCGAAGTTCCCGGATTGACAATGCCCATATCCATGCCTTGCTGAATGGCATGATAAAGGAATACCGCGTGCATCGCCTCACGGATATAGTTGTTGCCGCGGAACGAGAACGAAAGATTACTTACCCCTCCGCTGACGTGTGCTCCCGGAAGGTTCTGACGAATCCAGCCCGTCGCCTTGATAAAATCGACGGCATAATTATTATGTTCCTCGATTCCCGTAGCTACCGCCAGTACATTCGGGTCGAAAATAATATCCTGTCGACGGAAACCTACTTTCTCTGTCAAAATACGGTAAGCCCGTTCGCAAACTTCAATCTTACGTTCGAACGTATCGGCCTGCCCTTTCTCGTCGAACGCCATCACGATGACTGCTGCACCGTACTGCTTGACGGTACGGGCATGCTCAATGAAAAGTTCTTCGCCCTCTTTCAACGAAATGGAATTGACGACACACTTGCCCTGCACACACTTCAATCCCGCTAAAATAACCTCCCATTTGGAAGAGTCGATCATTATAGGCACACGAGCAATATCCGGCTCCGATGCGACCAGGTTGAGGAATGTAGTCATTTCCTCGGCAGCATCCAGCAAACCGTCGTCCATGTTGACATCGAGAATCAGCGCACCGTCTTCCACCTGCTTGCGGGCAATCGACAAAGCCTCATCGTATTTCTTTTCGTTGATCAGGCGAAGGAACTTGCGAGAACCAGCCACATTGCAACGTTCACCCACGTTCACAAAATTAATTTCGGGAGTCACCTCCAGCAGCTCCAGTCCCGAAAGCCAGAGATATTTCGGCTCCGGCGCAGGCACATGAGGCTTGGCGTCCTTGATGAGTTCCTGATACTTAGCTATATAGGCCTCTGTAGTACCGCAGCATCCTCCAATGATGTTAACCAGTCCCTCATCGATGTATTCCTTGACTTCGGCAGCCATCTCCTCGGGTGTCTGATCATATTTTCCCAAGCTATTGGGAAGTCCGGCATTGGGGTAGGCACTTATATAATAAGGAGCACGGCGAGCCAGTTGTTCCAGGAAAGGCTTCAACTGCTTAGCCCCGAAAGAACAGTTCAATCCGATGGAGAAAATGTCAGCATGCTGCACCGAAGCCAGAAACGCGTCAAGCGTCTGTCCCGACAAGGTACGTCCTGCCACATCCGAAACCGTCACAGAAAGCATCAGCGGAACCTTTCTTCCCAATTTCCGCATCGAGGTTTCTGCCGCCAGAATAGCAGCTTTCGCATTCAGCGTATCGAAAATGGTTTCTATCAGAATGGCATCTACTCCCCCTTCGAGCAAGGCTTCCATCTGTTCGCGGTAAGCATCGGCAAGTTCATCGAACGTAAGTGCACGAAAAGCCGGATTGTTTACGTCGGGACTCATGGAGCAGGTCTTATTGGTAGGACCTACTGAACCAGCCACGAAGCGTGGCTTTCCGGGAGTTTTTGCGGTAAACTCATCGGCTACCTTACGAGCCAGACGGGCTGCCGCCAGATTTATTTCACGACAATACGGCTGCATGTGATAATCTGCCATCGAAACAGAAGTCGCATTGAATGTATTTGTTTCAATGATATCTGCTCCCGCCTCCAGATACTTCCGGTGTATTTCCTCGATTACATCCGGACGCGTCAGGCACAGCATGTCGTTGTTTCCCTTCAACTGTCCGGGTATATCCTTGAAACGCTCCCCCCGGAAATCAGCCTCCGAGAGATTGTATTGTTGTATCATGGTTCCCATCGCTCCGTCGAGCACGAGAATACGTTCGTTTATTAGTTGTTGCATTTTGAAAAGCCCTATTTAATTATAAAAAAGCCGTGTAAGCCCGTGTAGTCCGTGCAGTTCCCCCTTGTTTATCGCTTGAACATGCGATCCATCATACGTTTGTCTTCCTTTTCCTTCAAGGTCTGGCGCTTATCGTATTGTTTCTTACCCTTTGCCAGAGCGATAACCACCTTTGCCAGTCCTTTTTCATTGATATACATACGAGTAGGCACAATGGTAAAGCCCGGCTCGGCAGAAGTCCGTTCCAGCTTACGCAGCTCCTTCTTGGTAAGCAGCAGCTTGCGGTCGCGACGGGCCGCATGATTATTATAAGAGCCATAAAAATATTCGGCAATGTGCATGTTCTTCACCCACAACTCTCCGCGGGAAAAGAAACAAAACGTATCGACCAGACTTGCCTTTCCCTGACGAATGGACTTGATTTCGGTTCCGGTCAGCACAATTCCGGCGGTATATGTATCGATAAACTCATAATCGAATGAGGCACGTTTGTTCTTGATATTGATATTACCGGCGTTTGTTTTCATCAGTTCAAAATTACAGATAACTTATTAAATATAAATTCGATAAGGGCAGGACACACCAAGATGATGACAGTTGCCACAATGGTAAAAGCTGTCTGGCTGTATTTCGGTATCTTGAGCCACCTGCGTACTCCTTCGAACACAATTACAATGGTATATATTTGCAATATCCAATGCAGCACGACTATAGAGAACAGTCCGCTGACGATATTCAAAACAAAGGTAACGACCATGGAATAGGCCACAAAGACCAGCATACGGTCGTAAGAATCTTTTCTTCCGAGCCATTTCCGGTTCAGTTTATCGAGCAAATAAGCCGACAGGAAAAATCCTCCGAACAAGGCAACAGCTACGGCACAACAGCGAGTCAAGGCTATTTGAAACATGATGGACGAAAAGTCCTTTCCAATAAATGTTCCAATAAACTCCGACAACCCGCACAAACCAATCAGGGGATAAACAAAAGCAGGCATAACCGAACGCCCTACCCCTCGCTCTGCTATTTCATTCCACGCTTTACCGGGAGTGGAAAGCAAAGCAACTATTTGCTGAAATAATGATTTATAATCCAATGTTATTCTTCTTTTTTGTAATCAATCCGACAATCGGAATTGCAAATGTACAAAAAAGAAATAAAAAAAGATACGAATTATACAGAAACACTGACATACATTAACATACAACAGCTATTCCGCATAATCCGTACCTTATGGGAGCATACTTCATCAAAGTATGCTTTTCTCTATCTTTTTTTCTCTCTTAAATTATTCGTCGCTACCTGAGCCGGTTGTGTTGCCAGCCAGCTTATCATAATTTTCGACCACTGTCTTATAATCGATTTCGTATGATTTGCTTTCAACATCGTCTTCTTCATAGTCAGCATTATACTGATTCTGTTCGAATTCAATCACAATCTTATCCGGATTCTGTCCGTTATTGGCAAACTGATATTGGCTTAAAGCTGAATTCAAATTAAAATGTCTGAATTCGTATGCACGACTTGTTCTCTTTTTGTTTTCCTCTTCATCAAAATCCTGTATCGTATGACGAAGATGCAATGTCATAGTAGAGTTTGTGAAATCGGTCGTTGCATCATAATATAAGGTAAAATGATGAAGAGCTGTTTCTTTCTGCAAGTCATCATTATTAGAAGCCGGCTTATAATAGTAATAAATTGGGATGAATACATCTCTCTTCTGATAGAAAACAGGCTGCACACGATATTGTGAGCTGGTACTCATATCATATACACTATATACAGGAGCATTTGCGTTTTCTGCTACAGGAGCATTTGCAACCACTTGTTCATCGGTCAAAACAGAGTAACCAGCCAAATTAATATTTACTGCTTTCAGTGTATAATCTACAGTTGTAGGATCATATGTATAAGTAATATATGCATACTTGCCGCTGGTAAAATTTGTAATAATGTCTTTATCAGAAGGAACATACTCAAACCCTAATTCATCTACCAAACTATTAATTCCCAAATATCCTGATACTTTTACAAACGTACCACCCGATGCCGTATTAGTATAATCCCCTCCATTCAAGCAAGAGCTGAAACCTACCATTGCAGCTAAAGCCGATGCCATTGCGAAAAACTTCATTGTCTTCATATTTTTTCCTTTATGTTTTTATAGATTATTAAATTTCTTCATCTTAAATGAAAAAAGCGTAAAAATACTGCTTTGCCTTTTTCCTTTTTAACGTTTATTTATACAATTCGTAAAGATCGATCGGCTCTCCGGCTTCAAAACTCTCTATCTTCCACGAATTCACATAACAGCTATTCGTACTTAAACGATTTTCCTTCACAAATAAAACAATTATTGCTCTACCTCAGCAAACTGATCCAAATGTTCGTCCACGTATTCTGCGATCTGAGCCGTAACCTTCTCTTCCATATCCATATAGGCTTCTTCCAGATCATCAAATTCCTCATACTGCTCATACATGGCCATAAACTCGTCGTCGGAACACTCTTTTTCCAAGTCTTTCCGATGTGCATCGTAAATCTTCTTGGCATCGTAAATCAGTTTCGAAAACTCTTTAGCTCCAAACAGACGCATAGCCTTGGCAAAAGGATTATCGAAAATGTACGGTCCGTAACCATTCTGAATCAACTGTACGAAACCTCCTTCGAGCACTTCCTCCCGAAAGAAATGATACCCAAGCAGTGTGTGCTGATAGCCATTGAGCAACGGCATGGTTTCTGCATTGATAACTCCACCGGTCACCTCCAAGTATTTGTCGACAAACACCTTCAGAAACTCGTCCATCCCGGCTTCTGCACCACGACGCAAAGCATCGTCCTTTACTTTAATCTTACACTCGTCCATATACCTGATTGTTATTACTTATATATAGGTATATCCTTCTGTTGGAATACCGGCCGCAAAGATACAGGTTTCTCTCGGAAGATAAAAAACATTTTGATATGCCGACATTACAAAACACGAGTTTCAGCGAAAAATATCATTAAAATGCAACAAAAAGTTCGGTTTCATTGATTGCATAACTAAATAAAACGACTAACTTTGCGTACGAATTAAAGAAGAAATTCCGTAATAAGTGGTTTACGAAATACTTATTTTTTATTACTCATAAAACGTAAATAATATGATTTATTCACATGAAGTTGAACACATGTGTTGTGTTGCTAAAGGACCTAACCACGGTCCGGCCCCAATTCCTGAAGAAGGAAAATGGATTCAAGCAAAAGAAATCAAAGACATTTCAGGTTTAACTCATGGTGTGGGATGGTGTGCTCCACAGCAGGGTGCTTGTAAATTGACTTTGAACGTCAAAGAAGGTGTTATCGAAGAATGTTTGGTAGAAACAATCGGTTGCTCTGGTATGACTCACTCAGCAGCTATGGCTTCTGAAATTCTGCCGGGTAAAACAATTCTGGAAGCACTGAATACAGACTTGGTTTGCGATGCCATCAACACCGCAATGCGTGAATTGTTCTTGCAGATTGTATACGGTCGTACTCAGTCAGCTTTCTCTGAAGGCGGTTTGATGATCGGTGCAGGTTTGGAAGACTTGGGTAAAGGACTTCGCAGCCAGACAGGTACTTTGTATGGAACAAAAGCAAAAGGTACTCGTTACTTGGAACTGACAGAAGGTTACATCACTCGTATGGCTTTGGACAAAGACAACCAGGTAATCGGTTACGAATTTGTTCACATGGGTAAATTCATGGAACAGATCAAGAAGGGTACAGATGCTAATGAAGCATTGAAAGCTGTTACCGGTACTTACGGACGCTTCAAACCCGAACAAGGCGCAGTTAAATATATTGACCCACGTAAAGAATAATAAGGAGGATACAGATTATGATTAGACCAGTACAGTTTGAAAGTCAGGACCGTCGTATCAAGCAGATTTTGGCTGCTTTGAATGAAAACGGTATCAAAGACATTGAAGAAGCTAATGCAATCTGTGACGCAGCCGGCCTTGATCCGTATCTGACTTGTCAGGAAACTCAGGGTATCTGCTTCGAGAATGCAAAATGGGCATACGTAGTAGGTTGCGCAATCGCTCTGAAAAAAGGTTGTAAAAACGCTGCCGACGCTGCAGAAGCTATCGGTATCGGTTTGCAGGCTTTCTGTATTCCGGGCTCAGTAGCTGATGACCGTAAAGTAGGTTTGGGTCACGGTAACCTGGCAGCTCGTCTGTTGCGCGAAGAAACTCAGTGCTTCGCATTCTTGGCAGGCCACGAATCATTCGCTGCCGCAGAAGGTGCTATCAAGATTGCTGAAATGGCAAACAAAGTACGTAAGAACCCGTTGCGTTGTATCTTGAACGGTCTGGGTAAAGACGCTGCTATGATTATCTCTCGTATCAACGGATTTACTTACGTTCAGACTAAGTTCGATTACTTCACAGGTGAATTGAACATCGTAAAAGAAACTCCGTATTCAGACGGTCCTCGTGCTAAAGTAAAATGCTACGGTGCAGACGATGTACGTGAAGGTGTTGCTATCATGTGGCATGAAAATGTAGATGTATCTATCACAGGTAACTCTACTAACCCGACTCGTTTCCAGCATCCGGTTGCAGGTACTTACAAGAAAGAACGTGTTCTTGCAGGTAAACCTTACTTCTCAGTAGCTTCAGGTGGTGGTACAGGTCGTACACTTCACCCGGATAACATGGCTGCAGGTCCTGCTTCTTACGGTATGACAGATACTATGGGCCGTATGCACTCAGACGCACAGTTCGCTGGTTCTTCATCAGTTCCTGCTCACGTAGAAATGATGGGATTCCTGGGTATCGGTAACAATCCGATGGTAGGATGTACAGTAGCTTGCGCTGTAAACGTAGCTTTGGCTTTGAATAAGTAATTTATACTTGATTCAATCATATAAATCCCTGTAACTCTCTGAGTTATGGGGATTTTTATTTTATCCGTACTACTTGGAGAAATAATAAATCTTCATCACTTTTCGTCTGTTGTGCTTCTTATAAATCGTTGTGAATGGATGCTGAAATTGAAGCGGAATATCGCTTGAATCAGACTTGTTTTTCTAAGGTTAAGAAGTGGCTGATTATCCTTGAAAATGGGCTGAAAAGAGGATATTTTGTGACCAATTTGTGACCATTTTCCCATTTTTTCAAAAGTGGTCACAAAAATAGCTACATCTATCTAATACACAGAAAGATATATCATATTTGAAAGGACTTCCCAATGTCTAATTTTAAATGATTAAACTATGGTAAGAAGTTCATTTTCTATTCTCTTTTTCATAAGAGAAAGTAAAGCGAGAAAAAGTGGTAAAGCACCTATTGAGTTAATGATTACAGTAAATGGGGAAAGATGTCCTCTATCAACTGGTAAACAAGTTCCTATCGACAAATGGGATAAAGTCAAGCAACAAGTAAAAGGTAAAGACGAAGAAGCTCAAAGCCTCAACAATTATCTAAAAGCAATTAAAGCCAAACTCTATCAGAAGGAAGCAGAATTATTAGACAGAGGTTTTATCATCACAGCAGAACTATTACGTGACGCTTACTTTGATAAGGTAGAATCACTCAAAGAAAAAACGCTGTTTGAAGTCTTTGAAGAACATAACAGAGAACAGGAAAAGCAGGTAGGCAATGGAGTTTCTAAGGCTACTTATTGGATTTCGGTCTATACAGTAAGATTACTCAAAGAATTTGTTCAGCAGAAATACAAAAGAGAAGATTTATACCTACGCGAACTGAACCTAAACTTTATCCAGTCTTTTCATTCATTTCTAAGAATAGATAAAGGAATGGCTCAAAACTCATCGACCAAACACCTAAAGCTACTTAAAAAGATTGTAAACCTTGCAGTAGCTAATTCATACATGACTACCAATCCGTTCATCACTTATAAGATAGAACGTGAACCCGTGGAAATAGACTTTCTGAATGAAGAAGAACTGAGAAAGATTATCAACTTTGACACTCCCCCACCCAGACTGGAGAGAGCAAAAGATATGTTTCTCTTTGGGTGTTTCACTGGATTGAGCTACATCGACATCAAAACCTTAGCTCCAGAACATTTTGAAAAGGACAGCACAGGTAGAATCTGGATTAAGAAACGCAGAGTAAAAACTGGAGTTCTTTCACGCATCCCCCTGCTCCCTATCGCCAAACTGATATTGGATAAATACAAAGGTGGAGAGAAATTACTGCCAATTCAAGACCCAGCAGATATAAACAAATACCTAAAGGATATAGCCATTTTGTGTGAGATCAAGAAACGAATCACTTTCCATTGCAGCCGCCACACATTCGCCAGCACCGTTACTTTAGCCAATAATATCTCACTTGAGGTCGTTTCTAAGATGCTTGGTCATACCAATACCAGAATGACTACTCATTATGCTAAGCTAATAGATAAGTGCATAGGTGAACAAATGGATAAGCTCATGGAAACATTTACTGGAGATTCCAACAAATGATTTTTATAAATTAAGTTGTCTCAAGCATATATTTTGGGACAACTTAACTTATAAATTACACTAAATTCACAAAAAACACGTAATATTGCTAATTATTGGCACTATAAAATATATTGTGTAAATGGAAATACGGGATTCAAGTTTGAGTCTCGTATTTTTTATTTTATAGATTTGCAAAATGAAGAAGATTATGAAGGAAAAGAATCAAGTAGTGCCCGATGAGATATTAAGCAAGGAGTTCCTTAGCCAGTTTAAAACAGAAGCCGATGTAAGCAAGTTCCTGAAGTAGTTGCATGCCCAAGTATTGAAAAAAATGCTTAAAGGCGAAATGGATGCCCATTTGGGGTATGAAAAGAACTCTGTGGCCGGTAATAACAGTGGTAATTCACGCAACAGCAGCTATCAGAAGAAAATCCAGACCGAACATGGAGAGTCTGTCATTTCTATTCCACGTGACCGTAACGGCCAGTTTGAGCCGATAGCAGTGCCCAAACATGAAAGCCGTGGACTTTCTATAGAAAAGCTCGTTATCTCCCTATATGCCAAAGGAATGAGCGTTTCTGACATAGAGGAAGAAATGCGTGAAATTTATGAAATAGAGCTTTCTACATCCGCCATTTCCATCATTACCAACAAAGTCAATCAGGCGGCCCAGGAATGGCAGAACCGTCCCCTTGATCCTGTTTATCTGATAGTCTGGATGGACGGTATTGTCTTCAAGGTACGGGATAACGGCAAGATCATAAACAAGACTGTTTATCTTTGTGTCGGTCTGAAACAGAACGGCCTGAAGGAAGTTCTTGGCATGTGGGTCGGCAAATCGGAAAGTTCTTCTTTCTGGATGAGTGTACTGACAGATCTAAAGGCCCGTGGAGTGCAGGATATACTGATTACCTGTACCGACAACCTGAATGGATTTACGGATACCATCCGTACCGTATTTCCTCAGTCATCCACTCAAATCTGTGTGGTACATCAGATCAGAAACCCCTGTAAATATGTTGTTTATAAGGATAAGAAAGAGTTTACGGCGGATATGAAAAATATCTACAATGCACCCAACAAGGAAGTTGCTGCCGCAGAACTTGACAATCTGGAAAAGAAATGGGGAGGAAAGTATCCTTATGCTATACTTTCATGGAGAGACAACTGGGATGATTTGACTGTTTTCTTCCAGTTTCCGCTGGAAATCAGAAAAATAACCTACACGACCAATCTTATTGAAAACCTGAACGGGAAAATCAGAAAGTACACAAAATCAAAGTTTTCATTCCCTTCGGACGATGCCGTAAAAAGACCGTATATCTAAAGTGCACCCCAAAAGTTTTGTGTCTAACTTTTGGGGTGCACTTCAAAATGATTGCAGGAGTTTTTTTTGTTTGTAGTAGATTATAGTTGATGAACACTTTAATTACCTCATCTTATGATGTTCCGTCTTACTAATCAAGAAGAAAAACAAGGCTATAATAAAGCTGAAATCTGTTCTCTCCAAAGTCTATTTCAGGCAAGCATAAAACAGGTCTACTACCGCTTAGTTTAGCTTAAAAGAAGTGATTTTTGCAGCCCATTTGCAGCCCAATTTGCCATTTTCAAAAATGGGCTGCAAAAACTGGTATAACCAATTAAAGATAGATATTTATTTACTTCGATACACTTGATGCTGGCTTTTCAATTCCCTCACTGGTTGCACGTTCTTCCATACGCTTAATTCTCAAGTCCAAATCCGGATGAGTAGAAAACAACTGATTTAATTTACTGGATGATTGAGCCCCACTCTGTTCTTCCAGTTCTTTCAATTTCTGAAATGAAAGTGCCATGGCCCAAGGATTCTTACCAGCCTTTTTCAAAAACTCATAACCATAATCATCAGCTCCACACTCTTGTTTCTGAGAATATCTGGCATTCACCAAAGCCTCTGTCAAATCTCCCAATTGAGAATCAGTCAGCGTAGCAGCCTTGCCTCCTTGAGAAGAAACGCCATCTTTCAAAGCCGAAGTAAGTAATGCTGTACGAAAACCTTTTTTAGAATCACGATGTGCCACATGACCAATTTCATGTCCAATAACTCCCAACAATTCTTCATCACTCATAATATCCATCAACGATGAAAATACACGTACACTCCCGTCTGCACAAGCAAAAGCATTTACATCTGTCACATAATAAACCTTAAAATTCAATGGAATACCATCAGCTTCACCCAAGCCTTCAGTCAGTTTCTTCAAACGAATCGCATATGCATTGTCATCCGCACAAACCTGATTATGTGCATCCATCCAATCAATGTATTCTTTTACATATTCACTCATTTGATCATCGGTTAAAGTAACAGCCTGCGCTACTTTAGTTGCTCCACTAATTGCTTTTTTAAGATTAAACTGAGCCATTGCCGGAGCAGTCAATACGACGCATGCCAGCAAAACAATTACCTTTAAAAATTTTCTGTTCTTCATAAATATTTAATTATTAAAATTGCTTTTCTTTGTTTTGTCAGCTGTACCAGATATTCTCCAGATAATGATACCACTATATATACATATCAAGCCTAAAACAACTAAACTACCCCAAAGCATGCACTCTGATTTAGGCAAACGAATTTCATGCGGACGATCTGGACGATACCAAATCGTCAATTTATCTCCGACACTTCTAAATGGCCAATGACTGATTTTGGAAACAGACATCTCTCCATATCTGGTTGTAGGATATACAACCTGCATACGGCTCTCATATCTCATTTTCCTATAACGATAAATCCTTTTAGTCTGAAAATTTCGAACCACTCCTACGGTACGTTCATAGTTTTGAGATGCTGTATACAACGAATACAGTCCTACTGTGCCTCCTCCGAATAAAAAGATTCCTACTACCAGCACTAACAACGCAATAATTTGGTTACGCATCGTATTCATAAATAAAGCCTAGTTTATACAAAGATAGCAAATTATATATATCACTTTCATTAGCAAAAAGAAAAATTCAACATTTTGATATTTTCAGATATTCTGACCGTATAGTAAAAGCCGCAGACTTGTCAAACTACCGTCTGGAACGTAGGGATATCCAATTATATATATTGAAAATACAATGGAAATTATTAAGAAAATTACGAATGCGTAAATCAGTTATAATAAAATATCCTTAGATATCCTTATCTTTGCACTATAACTGCCGAGGTGACATCAAGCAGAAGCAAATTTGTATTAATCTAACAACGTATCAACTATGTACACAGTAATTAAAAGGATGGAGATTTCAGCCTCACACTCGCTAAAACTATCTTATCAAAGCAAATGCGAAAAGCTTCACGGTCACAATTGGATTATAACCGTATTTTGCCGTTCCAAAGAACTTGACGAAAACGGTATGGTAGTAGATTTTACTCATATCAAGCAAGCAGTAGAAAAGCAACTAGACCATAACAACTTGAATGATATACTACCTTTTAATCCTACGGCGGAAAATATTGCCTATTGGGTATGCAACCAAATTCCTAATTGTTTCAGAGTAGAAGTAAAAGAATCAGAAGGTAATACGGCTATCTATGAGAAAGATTAATGAAATTTTCTACAGCCTACAAGGTGAAGGGTTTTATACGGGAACTCCGGCTGTTTTTATCCGATTCTCAGGGTGCAACCTAAAGTGTAGCTTCTGCGATACACAACATGAAGAATTCCATACAATGACAGATGATGAAATCGTAAAAGAAGTATGTACATACCCGTGTCGGATGGTAATTCTTACAGGGGGAGAACCTGGACTATGGATTGACAGCAAACTAATCAAAGCACTACATGCTGCCGGAAAATACATTGCAATAGAGACCAATGGAACTTGTGTCTTGCCGGAAGATATTGATTGGGTTACATGTTCACCCAAAGAAGGAGCAACATTGAAAATACGTCACATAGACGAAGTAAAAGTAGTATATGTAGGTCAAGATGTATCTCCTTACCTCAAGCTACCTGCTAAACATTACTTTCTGCAACCCTGTTCCGGACAAAATACCAATAACGTAATTGCTTACATCAAGGAACACCCACAATGGCGGCTAAGCCTTCAGATACACAAGCTGATTAATATTCCATAATGCAACTTGAACTTGATATGAATGCAGTAGTCTTTAGAGGTCTATTGGAATGCAAGTACTCTAAATATTTTATAGCGCACTCATTTTCAAAAAATTTACAATTAACACGACCCTTATAAAAGGAAATAAATCCCGACTCAAGATACAATTCTCCTTCAAGTCGGGATTTATCGAATCCTTTTTATCTAAACTTACAATATGACATTCTCCTCAATACATCATTTATACTCCAGAAGTAACATGCCAATCTTATAAATGACAAATAAAGAAGAATGTCCACCCCCATAGACAAGTCACAGATAGCACAATTTTTCTTATACTTCTGTACACGAATAGTTCTTTTCTACATACCTCACTACATCCGGTTTACATTCAATTCTTGTATATGCTGGTCAGCTTTGGTACAAGGTTTCCATTCGGGCAAGTCTGCTCCATTCGGATTACCGCTCTTGGCAAAGTTCGTCCAATAAGAGACCATGCGCTCACTCAGTTCATAATCGGCTGCTTCCATCGGACGCCAGCATTTGTCCAGCGTTCCAAACATATACCACAACTCACTGGAATGAAATGCACCCTTCATATCACCAAATCCACCTTCGGGTACAGGCATGTCCTCACCCGGTAAATCACGGCTAAAGCAATATACATAAGCCGGATGATGTCCTTGCAGCTCAAGCAGAAGACTCCAATCCACGGCAGCCTTCCGCATCTGATCTGGAGCGATATCCTCCGACGTGTAGCCTATCATGTAAGGAATATCCAGTTCCTTGTTCTGCATCGCCACATCATATACAGAGGCTTTTAAGAGCTCTCCATCCACACACGGGGAATAGGGCATGCCCATAAATTTTTTCTGCTGTTTCATGTAATTCATCATCACTTCCGGAAAACGGTCAGCCGGATAAGCACGCATCTGCTCCAGCGTCGTGCAGCCCGAAGCATCCCACACGGCTTTTCCTACGGATTCTGCATCTTGTAAGGATTTTGTGGAAATAATACCTCCCAGTCCACCACCACTCTGTATGATAGCACGCTGTATATATCCTTCGGCCAAAGGCGAAGAAATCAACGCCTGCACACTACCGGCACCAGCACTCTGTCCGAATACAGTTACATTATTCGGATCACCCCCGAAAGCCTCAATGTTACGCTTTACCCATTTCAAGGCTGCCAACTGATCGAACAAGCCATAGTTACCAGAACCTTTTCCACCATTTTCTGCAGTCAGCAGTGGATGAGCCAAGAAACCGCACATTCCCAGACGATAATTCAGTGTTACCAGAACCACACCTTTCTTGGCATAGGCATCTCCATCGAACTCAATTTCATGTCCGAAACCATTCTGAAAGGCACCGCCATGAATCCAGACCATCACAGGAAGGCGATTATCCTTTTTCCCCGCTTCCGGTGTCCATACATTCAGATACAGACAGTCCTCACTCATTTCAGGATTACCATCCTGATAAAATTCCTTCCAATAAAAGGAGCCTTTCGTCTGTCCACCCTGAAGGGAGGCCGCTCCAAACCGATTACACTTCTTTACACCCTGCCACGACTGTACAGGCTGTGGCTGTTTCCATCGTAATTCGTTTACTGGAGGAGCTGCATAAGGAATACCTTTATAAACAACTACCCCTTCTTCATCTACCGTGCCCTCAATCTGACCTCCTTCTACATTTACAACAAGACTTTGGGCACAAAACGCCATCGGCGCTCCCAAAAGGGAAACACAGATGGCAATATGTAACAAATCTCTTTTCATCTTTTTACCATATCAAGTTGAACAATCTTATACGCAGGTTTCATCGCATCGTGCACTTTTACCTTCTGGGCTTTAGCCACCTTTTGAGATACCGTGCAACGAACATCAGCAGAAGAAGCTGCTGCCATCCACTGATATGTACCTTTGGCTAGTTCCCAAGAACAGCTCTTTTCATTGAAGGAAGCCATATCCATCAGATTCCACGACAATGTCACTACTTCCGATTCACCCGGCTGCAAGAGTTTTGTCTTTGCAAACGCCTTTAATTCTTTAGCTGGTTTTTCCAATCCGCCTGCCGGAGCCTTGACATAAAGCTGGACAGACTCCTTGCCGGCACAGTTGCCTGTATTCTTTACCGATACTTTCATCTCACACTTGTCGCCATTAATACCTGATGATACGACATCGAAACTGAAGGTTGTATACGACAAACCGTGACCAAACGGATAAGAAACTTCCTTACCGAAAGTATCGAAATAGCGATAACCTACATAAATACCTTCTTCATAGTTCGTGTAATCTACATTGCGAACGGCCTCTTTAGGCTTTTCTTCCTTTTTCTCTTTCGACTCGAAGTTCATGCCGCTTCCCATTGCAAACGACGGCATTTTAAACTCATAGTCATACGGGAAATTTGCGTCAGACGGTGCATCCCCGTATTTTACCGCAAATGTCATCGGCAGATGTCCTGAAGGATTTACCTTACCTGTCAGTACATCGGCTACACTGTTTCCGACTTCCTGACCGGGCTGGAAAGCACAGATTACAGCATCAACTGTATTCTTCCACGAAGCGGTTTCTACCGGACTACAAATATTCAGGATAACAATTACCTTTTTGCCGGCAGCATGATAAGCCTCAGCCACCTGCTTGATAAGGGCTGTTTCGTTATCTTTCAAATAGAATTCTTCTACCCGTCTGTCGGAAGCCTCACCACTGGTACGTCCTAAGGTAAGAATAGCCACATCATTACTCTTGACCTGAGCAGCCAGTTCGTCAGCAGTAGGGACAAATTCTTCTGCACGCTTCAGCGGAGTAAGAGAGAAAGGAGGTCTGCCTTTCGGATAAAGACGTTTCTGCTCATCAGCCAGATGTTTCTTGTATTTCTTTATCAGGTTTGCATCAACAGTATATCCGGCATTACGCATACCTTCCACCAATGATACACAATAATATCCAACGCCAGTACTTCCAAATCCCATACCGGCAGGAACCATATCGTACGATGTCGTTCCATACAAAGCTACATTCTTGATATTGGCAGCCAAAGGTAAAGCACTTTGATTATCTAATAAGACAATACCTTCTGCACCTATGGTACGGTCAATCTGGGCATGAGCCTTCAAGTTCGTTTCGTTAGCATATTTATAATTACCAAATGTATGGCATTTCACCACCATTTCCAATATTCGTTTTACGTTACGATTCAAAACCGCCTCATCCAGCGTGCTATTCTGTACAGCTTCCAGAATAGCCTTATACTGACGATCTTGTCCGGGTTGTAGCATATCATTTCCCGCCTTCATCGAAGCCACGGCATCAGTTCCTGCATTCCAGTCAGACATTACTACACCCTTGAATCCCCATTCGTCACGTAGAATGTATTCCGTCAAGTCTATATCCTCACATGTATACTTACCATTCACCTTATTATAAGATGTCATAATACTCCATGGCTGAGATTCTTTGACAGCTATTTCAAATCCTTTCAAGTAAAGTTCACGCAACGGACGCTGGGCAACTCTCGAATCATTGTTGTTACGATTTGTTTCCTGATTATTTACAGCAAAGTGTTTCAGACAGGTACCTGTACCCTGACTCTGTACTCCATTGATATACCCGGCAGCCATCTTTCCCGTCACAACAGGATCTTCAGAATAATATTCGTGGTTACGCCCACACAAAGCATTACGCATCAAGTTTACACCCGGTGCCAATAACACATCCATTCCGTAATCTTTCACTTCCTCTCCCAATGCAACTCCAACTTGAAACGCAGCATTCGGATCGAATGTAGCAGCTACGGTCGTACCCGAAGGAAATTCAGTTGCATAATAAAAATGACTATCGAAATCACGCTTTACAGCCATAGCCAACCGATGTGGTCCGTCTGCCAGATAAACTGAAGGAATACCTAACCGAGGTATATCGTATGTACGCCCTGCCGTACCGGGAAATTTGACATCATCTCCCATCGACATACCACAACCGATTACCATGTGTACTTTTTCTTCCAAAGTCATCTGACCGATAACTTCATCAATGTTGCTGGCATTCAATTTCACCTGTCCCTGTACAGTAGAAGTCACCATACATAAAGCAGCGATTCCAACGCCTACCATTCGAATAACGTTTCTCATGTTTGTAATAGATTTAATTTTATTTCATACAATTAAGTGCCACCTTCCAACCTTCCCAAAACACATTTCTATCTCACTATTTTCATGCTTTTTGAAAAGAAAGAATACAGCATACCAATTCTACTATGTAAAAGTACCACAAACTATCGGCAAATATTATCTCATTTGTACAAAAAACTAATACACACGTTCAAAACAATTGGTCTATTTGTTCAAATATTGTCCTATATATTCAAAATAAGGTGTACAGATAATCCTTATTACAATTTATTTCAGACTTTTATAAAAATAGCCTCTCGCCTTTCCATAAACTAAGGATGAAAACGAGAGGCATAATAAAAATGAGTCTTACTCTGCTACAATAACAACACGACTGGCTGGTAAGTCGGGAATATAAATCTTTCCTTCAGAAACAGTAATATCAGCTGGACCTGACAAATCTTTTTCTAAAGATATCTCAAATGGAGATAAGTTACCAGTATGCAAATCTACACGGCTAAGTCCTGCCGGAGTCCAGTTCGTAACATAAAGTGAGTTACCATCGGAAGAGAAAGCTATCCCATCGTACTGACCAGAAACCGTAGTCAATTTTTGAGGTTGAGGCTTACTCAAATCGCCTATACGATAAATAACATGCTTTTCTCTTGTATTACCATCAGCCGGATAAGATGCAACATACATCACTCCGTCACCAATTACCAAGCCATTAGGATCAGGTATAGTAACCCATTCTTGAGCTTCTCCCGGATTGGCAGCATCGGTTATATCAATCTTAAAAATCTTATCTGTATTTGTAACCGAAACATACAAGGTATTACCATCTGCCGCCAAGTCATTTACAAACAGATTACCTTCCGGTAGTTGAATCGTTTTAGGAACTTCATCTTTCTGGACTAAGTTGTAAACCACTATTTTATTGACATCACAAATGTACAAATGGTTATCACGTATAAACATTCCCTTCGGAGCATTCAGATTGCCATCTGCAGGAATCAGAGTGGTCATTCTGCCATCCTTATAGCAAAGAATATATCCTTTACCTTCTGTATTAAGCGGATTCAATTGTTCCGTTCCAAAATTGGCAATCAGAATTCCACCGTTATAAGGATAGGTACTTTCACAGTAACGGACGCCTTCACTCACGACCTCAACCTGTGTACCATTGTCCGCCAAACTAATTGCTGGGACGAACATCATCATCGCCATACCGATGATGGCTGTAAACTTTACTTTTTTCATATAGTCTATATTTTAAAATGAATAATGACGAAACAATAAGTGCGCCAAACAACAAGCCTAATAAGACTTCCATTAACGAAAACCAACCATTATTGACCAATACAATACCTGTTAATGAACCAATCAGGCTCGAACCGGCATAATAGAATAACCAGTAAATGCTGGTCGCACTGCTCTTTAAGTGTTGGGCATTCATAGAAACGATTCTACTTGCCAATGTATGTGTGCTAAAGAAAGCAAAAGTCAACACACCCAATCCCACAACAATAGCCCAAAGCTTCATTACCAATAAAAGAGACATGCCTACCCCCATCAACAACAAAGCACCTTGCAAAAGAATTTCCGGTCCCAATCTGTCGGATAAAACTCCAGCTATAACCGATCCGATAATTCCAGCCACATACATCATAAAAATCATGGCAACCAGATGATGCGGTAAACCGAATATCGGCGATTCAAGTAAAAAAGAAAGATAATTATAGACACTCACAAATATCCCCATCGAGAGTGCAGCGATAACATACATACTGATAAAGGTCGTTTGCGTAAGAAGTGAACGCATTTGATAAATCTTTTCCTTGAATGAAACAACTGAAGCTGAAAAATTTCTGCCAGCCGGTATTTTCCAGCAAAAGATAGCCCCCAATACAAGGCTTACTCCTCCTATAAACAATGTAGCAAGTTGCCACCCGCCATATCCGGAAAGCAAAGTCGCTGTTACACGTCCCGACATTCCACCTAATGTATTACCACTTAGATAAAGACTGATTGCCAACCCGATTTTAGAGGAATCTATCTCTTCCGACAAATAAGCCAATGCTACAGCCGAAACACCTGCCAAAACAATACCTTTCACAAAATTAAAGAGCAACAGAAATAAATAACTGTCAATGAAAGCAGAAGCGATTGTCAATACAGATGAGAGAATCAACGATACGCCCATCAACTTCTCACGCGATATCCCATCAGCCTTAAATGCCAGAAAAAGTAATCCAACAGCCATTCCCACCGTTGAAGCTGACACGGCAAGACTGCTTTCAGCTGGCGTTATATCAAAAGAATGACACAACTCCGACAACATTGGCTGGAAAAGATATAACTGTGCAAAAACAGACAATCCAGACAAAAACATACAGTTGCGTATTATACGAAACCGCACCATAGACTCACGCTTATTATTGACTTCCTTACTACCCATCAGTTACTTTTATTTCAGGTTTGTAGAAGCAAAAATAGGTTGTCGAAAATTATAATCTTATATTTGTAAAACTCTTTTTTTCGATAGTTATTATTGATAAAACCGATTTGAAATGGAACTCCGACAACTCAAATATTTCGAAAAGACCTGTGAATTGCTCAACTTTACAGAAGCAGCTCATGCGTTATGTATTTCACAAAGTCCCTTTCACAACAGATCAAACAATTGGAAACTGAACTCGGTATTTTGCTTTTCGACCGTATAGGAAAGCGTATCATACTTACCGAAGCCGGAAGTTCATTCTTGCCTTATGCCAAAAACGCCATAAGAGAAAGTGAAAACGGAAAGCAGATTATCCGAGATTTACAAAATCTGGATACCGGGAAACTATGTATAGGAGCTACATTCAGCTTGAGTCCATTACTTACCAAAGCACTTCCTTTGTTTGCAGAACAATATCCTCATATACAAATAAACATAACTTTTGCAACTTCGGACGAGTTGATGGTAAAGTTGGAAAACAACGAAATGGACTTTGTTCTATCATTCGGCTCAGAAGAAAGCTATACCGATTTCGAAAGAGTATTTTTGTTTTCTTCCCGCCTTTACCTGGTTGCCGGAAAATCTCATGCCGTTGCATCCAAAGCTATTATCAATTTTCAAGATATTACATCCCTTTCTCTAATATTACCAAGCAAAGGGTTCGTCACCCGCGAAATCATAGAACATGTCTGTCAAAAAGAGAAATTACATCTGACTACCGATATAGAAATCAATGATGTAAACACCATCATAAGTTTAGTCAAAAACGGAAAGCAGGCAACTATACTAACTTTTGCAGCCGTACGAAACGAAGAAGAGTTGATAAAGATTCCCATTGCTTCCGGAAATGAATTATCAACTCATGCTTATCTTTTTTGGTCCAAAGGACTTTATCGTAAAAAAGCGGCACTCCACTTCAATCGTATTCTGGCCCAAATCATAAATAAAGGATAAGAGAAAGCCCCTTGACTGTTCTTCTATGAAAAAATATGAATATGAATGTATAAATGAAAATAAAGAATGAGGGAGAGAGAAAGAAATCAGTCAAGGGACATTTCGTAGAAACAAATAAAAACTATAGAACTTGTCCTCCACCTAACGCTTGATAGAGATTTATAAGGCTCTGTATCTCCTTAAAACGGTTGGCGGTTTGAGACAATTGGGCACTAAGTAAAGTCTGATGTGCAGTCAGCACCTCCAGATAAGTTGTATTGCCATGTTCCATCAGTAACGTAGTACTACTGAATGCTTTTTCCAAAGCGCTTATCTGTTGTTCATAATTATCTTTTATCTTCTTGCTTGTCTGGTAAGAAACCAAAGCATCGTTTACTTCCGTTCCTGCATCAAGCAGCTTTTGCCTGAAAGCCAATAGAGCTTCTTCCTGCTGTGCCTTGGCTATCCGACGTCGTGCAATCAAAGTTCCTCTATTAAACAATGGTTCGGTCAGTGATGCAAGAGCTGAGGCAACAAATTTTCCCGGATTAGTAATCAGTCCTCCTAACGAATTAGTCCATCCAGCACTTCCACTTAAGGTTATAGATGGATAGAAAGCCGAATTAGCCTGATTGGTTACATAAAAAGCCTGTTCCAGATCACGTTCTGCCACACGAACATCCGGTCGGTTCGATAATAATTGCAAAGGAACTCCAACAGACAGCGAATGAGTAAAATGCTGTTCAGCCAGTCGTCCTCTCTGTATCTGCTGAGGAGTTTCGGCAAGCAACAATGAAAGACTGTTTTCTACCTGATTGATTTGTTCTTCCAAATCAATGACTGAATTCTCCACTTCATAATAAGTTGCCTTCATCTGTGAAACAGCAGCCTCATCCGCCTGACCGGCATCCATTAAAGCCTGGGTAGACTCAACCGTTTCTTTCCAAGTTTCGGCAGTTGTCTTCGATATTTCAAGTTGTTCATCCAACATCAATAACGTATAATACGTATTGGCTATATTAGCTATCAGACTGGAATACACAGCTTGCTTATAATCTTCACTTTGCATATAAGCTGCCTTTGCCTGCCGTTTAGAATTCCGCAACTTGCCAAATATATCTATCTCCCAACTGGCGGTTACAGGAAGCGTATAAGTTCGTGACACCTGACCTTCTACAGAACTAATATTTCCCTGAGGAGATAAAGCAAAAGAAGGAAGAAAAGCCAGTTTGGCAGAAAGTAAAGAAGCCTTAGCCTCTTCTACCCGTAACTCAGCCGTTTTTACATCGGTATTCTGTTTCAGACCCTTTTCTATTAATTTCTGTAAACAGGGGTCAGTAAAAAAATCTCTCCAATTGATGAAGGTGTGTCAAAAAGCACACCTTCTTTTTTAGCACAAAGCCCCGACTTTCACAAGCTGGGGCTTTGTTATTACCTAAAGATTTTGTATCTTTAAGCA